>JBBRKH010000092.1:0-7651 GCA_038217965.1 Sphingomonadales bacterium
TTCGCGGGCCCGCTTTTCCGAAGGCTTTTCATAGTGACGGCGGAGCTTCATCTCGCGATAAACGCCTTCGCGTTGCAGTTTCTTCTTCAAGGCGCGCAGCGCCTGGTCGACATTGTTGTCGCGAACGATGATTTGCATGCCTGCCACTAACTCCATTCACGGGCAGCGCCTCAGCATGGTGCGCCCTTGTCCAAAGGATAAAGGACCAGACGACAACACGCCGACCGGTGCGAGCGGCGGGCCATAGCAGAGCCTCCGCCGCCAGACAAGCCGGGCCATCTGCCCCACTTCCACCCGCCCGCCAAGCCCGCTACACTCTCCGGCATGGAAGATATCACGCTCGACGAACTCCGCCCCCGGCTGGCGGACGCCATGCTCGCCCATGTTCCGTTCGACGGCTGGAGCACCGCCGCCGTCGATGCCGCCGCGCGCGACATCGGCGTGCCGGTCGCCGTCGCCCGTCTGGCCTTTCCAAACGGTCCGTTCCAGATGATCGATGCCTATATCGCGCTCGCCGACACCAAGATGCATGCAGCGCTGGCCACACCCGAATTCCGCAAGCTGAAAGTGCGCCAGAAGGTCACCACCGCCATTCGCACCCGCCTGGAGCAGGCAACGCCACACCGCGAGGCCGTGCGCCGCGCCACCGCAATCCTGGCACTGCCGGGCAACGCTGCCAAAACGCCGCGCCTCACCTGGCGCACCGCAGACCAGATCTGGCGCCTCTGCGGTGACACATCCACCGATCTCAACCATTATTCCAAACGCCTGCTGGCCGGCGGCGTCTATGCCACGACGCTGCTCGTCTGGCTGGATGACCACAGCGAGAATTTCGCCGCCACATGGGCTTTTCTCGATCGCCGCATCGCCGGCATCATGCAGATCGAAAAGGCCAAGGCCAAGCTGCAGCAATACGCCACGCGCGAGCAGTTCAGCATCCCCCGCTTCCTCGGCCGCCTGCGCTACCCGGTGCAAAACTAGCGGATCACAATCGCATCCTGCCGCAGCGTTGTTGACAAGCGTTCGCAACTAGCCCAGCGCCAACCCGCATGGCCAACACCCTGGACTCACTGCCAACTGGCGTTCCCGCGAGAATTTCGGGTTTCTCCACGCTGGCGCCCGATGTGCTGCAGCGCCTGCTGGAGCTTGGCTTTGATGAAGGCGTTCGGGTCGAAAAACTGCACGCCGCCCCGTTTGGCGGCGATCCCCTGGCAGTGAAGGTCGGGTCTACCAACGTGGCACTGCGCCGCGCACTGGCCAGCGCCATCCTCATCGCATGAACAGCGAAACCCGGATTCACGCGGCACCAGACGCCCCCGTCGCCTTGCCGCCCATGATTGCCCCCATGATCGCGGTGGTCGGCTATCCCAACGCCGGCAAGACCTCGCTCTTCAATGCGCTCACTGGCACCCGCCAGAAGGTCGGCAATTATCCAGGCGTCACGGTGGAACGCAAAGCCGGGCGCTACACGTTGCCGTCCGGCGGCAGCGTCGAACTGGTCGATCTGCCCGGCTGCTACAGCCTGATCCCGCGCTCGCCAGACGAAGCCGTCACCCGCGACACGCTGCTTGGCCGCCAGGACGGCGAGCGCACGCCGACAGCCCTTCTCATCGTGGCAGACGCCACCAACCTCCCGTCGCACCTGCGCTTTGCGCTTGAATTGAAGCGCCTCGGCATTCCCGCCGTCATGGCGCTGAACCGGGTGGATATGGCCGCGCGCGACGGACTGCTGCTTGATGTGCCCGCACTTGCTGCCGCGCTGGGCATCCCCGTCATCGAAACCGTCGCCGTTCGCAGGCGGGGCCTGGAAGCGCTGGCAAAGGCGCTGGAGCAGGTGGTTGCAAACCCGCACACAGCCGCAGCCGCTACAGACCCATCCGCAGACCCCCGCGCACTAAGCCGCGAAGCCCGCGCACTGGCAAAATCCGCAACGCTGGCGGAAGGCGAATCCCGCAAAACATCCCGCACACTGGATCGCATCGCCCTGCATCCCATTGTCGGCCCGCTGCTGCTCGCCGGCATCCTCTTCTTCATGTTCCAGGCGGTTTTCACCTGGGCCGAAGCCCCCATGGGCTGGATTGAATCCGGCGTTGCCTGGCTCCAGTCCCTTGCCGATGCGTCGCTGCCCGAAGGTTTTCTGAAATCGCTCGCGATCGACGGAATCCTCGCCGGCGTCGGCTCGGTCATCGTGTTCCTGCCGCAGATCCTCATCCTGTTCGCCGTGATTCTGCTGCTCGAAGGATGGGGCTATATGGTTCGCGCGGCATTCCTGGTGGACAAGCTGATGGCGCGCGTCGGCCTGAACGGCGGCGCCTTCATCCCGCTGTTGTCCTCGTTTGCCTGCGCCATTCCCGGCATCATGGCGACACGCACAATCGCCGACCCGAAAGACCGGCTGACCACCATCCTGATCGCGCCGCTGATGACCTGCTCGGCCCGCCTGCCCGTCTATGCCGTAATCATCGCCGCCTTCATCCCGGCCACCCGTATCTGGGGGCCGATACGTCTGCAGGGGCTGGTGCTCTTCTGCCTCTATGCCTGCGGAATCCTCGGCGCGATGGCCGCCGCCTGGGTGCTCCGCCGCACCGTCACCAAAGGCCCCGCCCCCACCTTCCTGATGGAAATGCCCGCTTGGCAATGGCCTTCCTTGCGCGACACCGGCGTTGGCCTGTGGCTGCGGGCATCCGCCTTTCTGAAGCGCGCTGGAAGCATCATCCTGGGCGTCACCATCGCGCTCTGGGTGCTTGCCAGCTACCCCAAACCCCCCGAAGGCGCGACTGCACCCGCCATCGACTACAGCATCGCCGGCAAGATCGGCACGGCGCTGGAGCCCATCTTCCGTCCCATCGGGTTCAACCGCGAAATCTCCATCGCCCTCATCCCCGGCATGGCGGCACGCGAAGTCGCCGTCTCGGCGCTTGGCACCGTCTATTCGCTGCAGGCAACACCGGACGATCCCGGCGGCCTCGTCGATCGCCTGCGCAGCAGCTGGTCACTGCCCACCGCGCTCGCCTTCCTCGCCTGGTTCGTTTTTGCGCCGCAATGCCTCTCAACGCTCGCCGTTGCTCGCCGCGAAACCAACAGCTGGCGCTGGCCGGCCTTCATGTTCAGCTATCTCTTCGCGATGGCCTATGTGTTTGCCGGCCTGACCTACTGGACAGCTCGGGCGCTGCTGTCTGGCGGCTGAAAAACCGGACCACCCGGGAACCTTTGAAGTGCGTCTGCGTTTTGCAGAAAACAAGCAAAGGACAATCAATGGCTATCGATCCCAACCTGCCCCCGCATGACGCCAGCTACAGCAGAACCGGCAGCAGCGGCACCGGCAGCAGCGGCACTGGCAACAGCGGCACTGGCAGCAGCGGCATTGGCAAAACCCTCCTGATCCTTGCAGCCGTCGCGCTGCTCGTGCTGGTGGTGCTTTTTGCGACAGGCATGCTCAACATGAACACCAGTGGCGAACTGAGGGCGCCTGAAGTTGCCGTCAGCGGCGGCGAAGTTCCCGATGTCGATGTGCAGGCCGCCGATGTGAACGTGGCCACCAAGTCCGTCACCGTCGAAGTGCCTGAAATCACCGTCGACAAGCCCGGTGAAGCTCCCGCCAGATAGCAATCAGCGCCAGCCCTTCCAGAATTGACCCCCACTGCCCGGCTCTCAAGCCGGGCATTTTTTTGTGCGCGATCAGCCAGTGCGTCCGGTGATGCGCTCCCAGAGCGTGCGCGGGGCAGCCGGGGCGGACGCATCGTCCGCCTGCTCCTCCGCCTGTGTGATCGCCGCACTCACCTGCTTCATCAAGGCCGCATCGGCCTCCACCGCGCCCACACGCTCGGGCGCCATTCCCTCGCTGTCCGCCATCTGCCGGTCGGCGAGGTCCTGCGCCCATTCGCGCAGAAACCGCAGTTTCTGCTCGCGGGTCAGCGTGTCGTCGGCGGCAATGGCCGATGGGTCGCCGTAATAGGCCCCGGGATCGCCGACCGCAGTGTCGAAATCGACGCCGGCATGCGCGGTGTCCGCAGAATCATTTTCGTGTGCCATGCCGTTTCTCCTGGCCGTGCTCAAAGCGCGCGGCGCTTCGCGGCTTTTTCCATCCTTGCGAAAACCGCCGCAAAACCCGAAAGTTCCCGCTTCCGGCCACATTCCGTCACGCCGGTGCGGAACCTTGTGCAACCTCGCCGGTTTAGCAATCAGGTCGCAAATTTCGGTATCACGGCTGTCGGCATGTCTCACGCACAGGTGTCATGCAGCCAGCCGTTGAGGAATGGCCACCCCCCCCCGGCCGTTCCGATCGGCGGGCAGATCCCCCTCTGCCCGCCGATCCCCTCCGGAAGCGCCGCGGTATTACAGTTCCAGAAAGAAGCGCACCATCTCGCGCGACGCGTCAGGCCCGCGCGGGTCGGCATAGCTGCCTGCCCGACTGCCGCCTGACCAGGCATGCTGGCCGCCCTTGATGCTCCACTTTTCCGCCCGCGACCGCCCGTTGGCATCACTCGCGACGCTGTGCCGATAGCCCGCGCCGCCGGCCGACCCGGCATTCGTCTGCACCGTCAACAGGCCCCCGGCAGCCGCAACCGCATCGGCAAACACCTCTTCGCCATTGGCCTTGTTCACCGTGGTGTCGGCATCGCCGTGAAACACGATGGTCGGCACGAAGCCGCGCGGCTTGCCCTTTCCGCCGCGGCCGCTGTTCATGGCCTTCAGCGCGCCTGCCATGTCGCTCGCCGCCCCGCAGGCCAGGCCGGAATGCACGCCGACGCCGGCATAGACATCGGGATAGGCCGCCGCCATCACCGCCGCTGCCGCGCCGCCGGCCGAAAGCCCGGCGATGAACACCCGGCGGCCGTCCAGCCCATGCCCGGCAACCAGCGCCTGCGTCATCCCCGCCAGCAGCGCCGGCTCGCCCTTGCCGCGCACCTGGTGCTTCTTTTCGAACCAGTTCCAGCACCGCTGCACATTGGCGCCCTGTGCCTGCGCCGGCCAGGCAATGGCAAAACCGCGCTCGGCGGCGTGCGCATTCATCCCTGTGCCCCGGGCGAAATCGTCCGGCGTCTGGGTGCAGCCGTGCAGCATCACCAGCAGCGGCGCGTTGGCCGGCAGATCGGTCGGCACAAACAATTTGTAGTGCAGCACGCCGGCCTCCGAGCGGAAAACGGCGTCGGCAAGGCCAGCCGTCGCCGGTTCCGGTGGCATTTTTCCAGACGATGGTTTCGCCGCAGTCGGGCGGTCGGCGGCTGCCGAAACATGCACCGTCTCCGCCGTCAGATCGATCAGCCCGCCATCCACAAGCGCGGGCGAAGCCCCTGCTTCCGTCTGCGCGTCCGCCTGCTTCCCCCCCGCCAGCATCGCCTGTATCATCCGCGTGGCGCCCATCGCGTCACCCGTCTGGGTCAGCCGCAAGGCCTCCCGCATGGAATTTCCATCGATCATCAATACGCACCTTTTTCAAAAACTGATTCAAGCGATCCGGTCTGCCAATGCCGCCTTCACGACGGCGCTCGCATGCAGCGCGCCAAGCACGCGGATGGAAGCAATCGAAGCGCGCGCCAGTTCCGGTGACACATCTGTGGCAATCGTCGCCAGCCCCAGCACGCGGATGTCGGCCTGCTCGCCGCGCTCTGCCAGCGCTTCCAGATCGGCGCGCGAGTAATGGCTCAGCCCCAGCACCAGCCGCTGCCGCGCCACCGCCGTCCGGCTGGCATCGGAATGCCGCTCCAGCTGGTTGCGGATGGCGGTGCGGATCAGATCGGTGCGATTGGAATAGAAACCATCGCCTACCAGCAGATCGATATGCCCCAGATCGACATATCCCACATTGATCGTGATCTTCTCGCTTTCGGGCCGCGCCGGGGCAGCATTGTGTGTAAAACCATCCATGTGGATGGTGTAGGGATGGATTTCCATCTCGTCAAGCGATCAGTGTCGCCACTCCAAGTGCTGCAAAGATTGCCGCCGCTGCAATGCGCAGCAGCCGCAGCGGCAGAATGCGCAGCAGCCGCTCGGCAAAGATCACCGCCGGCGCATTGGCCAGCAGCATTCCCGCCGTTGTGCCCAGCGTCACCGTCACCGGCGCTTCGAAGCGGGCGGCCAGTGCAATCGTTGCGATCTGCGTCTTGTCGCCCATCTCCACCACAAAGAAGGCGATGGTCGTCGCCGCAAACGCGCCCCATCTGCCTGCCGCCACCGGCCCGTCGGCGGCCTTGTCCGGGATCAACGCCCAGACGGCGGTTGCGAAGAACCCGGTCGCCAGCAGCCAGCGCAGCCGCTCGGGCGCCACCCACTCGGCAACCAATGTGCCAACCAGCGCTGCAAGCGCATGATTGAGCAACGTGGCCACGAAAATCCCGGCAATCACCGCCCATGGCTGGCGGAACCGCGCCGCCAGCACGATTGCCAGCAACTGCGTCTTGTCGCCCATTTCGGCGACCGCCACCGTCACGGTCGAAACAAGAAACGCCTCCAGCATCGGCAAGTCCTTTAGCCGCCCGTCCCGCCCTTGCAACCGCCGCCCGCGCCGCTTAACCGCAGCCCATGCCCACTGCGCTTGCCCGCCTCGTCCGCCTGCTCGATGTCGAGGAAATCGAAGTCGATCTCTATCGCGGTGCCAATACCGATGCCGGCTGGAACCGGGTCTATGGCGGCCAGGTGGTGGCGCAGGCCCTTGCCGCTGCCCAGCGCACCGTGCCGGAAGACAGGCCCGTCCACAGCCTGCACAGCTATTTCATCCGCGGCGGCGAGCCGAAAATCCCGATCCTCTACAAGGTCGAGCGCGAGCGCGACGGCGCCAGCTTCACCACCCGCCGCGTTACCGCCGTCCAGCACGGTCGCGCGATCTTCTCGCTTGCCGCCAGCTTCCAGGTGCGCGAGCAGGGCTTCGAGCATCAAGACCCGATGCCGCAAACCAGAGGCCCCGAAGGCCTGCTGAACGAAAGCCAGCTGCACGAGAAGGCCAAGCAGCATGTGCCCGAGCCCTTCCGCACCATCTGGTCCACCCGCGACCGCCCGTTCGAGTTCCGCCCGGTCGCACCGCACAATCCCTTCAAGGCCGAAAGCCGCGCCGCCCACAGCCAGAGCTGGTTCAAGGCCGATGGCGCCATGCCCGAAAGCCCGCAGGTGCGCGCCGCACTGTTTGCCTACGCCACCGACATGACGCTGCTGGACACCTGCCTGATGCCGCACAAGGTGAGCTGGACCGACCCGAAGCTGCAGGCCGCCAGCCTTGATCACGCCATCTGGTTCCACGCCGATATAAACCCAGCCCAATGGCTGCTTTTCGATCAGAAAAGCCCCGCTGCATCGGGCGGCAGAGGCCTGAACGAAGGCAAGGTATACACGCAGAGCGGTGCGCTCGTCGCCTCCGTCGCGCAGGAAGGTCTCATCCGCTACCGCGCCTGACCCATCCCGGCGCAATCGCCGAATATGCCCCAGCGAATTCTCCCGCGCGCGCATCCTCGTTTTTTTGCGCCCGGCCGATCCGCGCCACACATCTTCGCCCGCCAGCGCAGCAGCAGCCATGCCCGCATCGAACCCTCCCTCAGCCCGGCGCCCAGTGCACGCTGGCGCCCGGCCCCAGCGGCCAGCCGAAATGCGCCCAGGCGGCGGTCATCGCGATGCCGGTCACCGCGAATGCCAGCGCATAGGGCAGCATCAGCGCCAGCAA
>JBBRKH010000093.1:0-7638 GCA_038217965.1 Sphingomonadales bacterium
GGATGGGTGACCCGCCAGCGGCCATCTGCACACTGCACCAGCCGCCGGTAGCGATCATAGGCGCGCAGCGCATAGCCGCCGGTGGCGATGAAGCTCAGCACGCGGTCGAAATTTTCGCGCGGCAGACGGGCATAGGGCGCAGCGGCGGTGATTTCGGCGAACATTGCATCGGCGTGGAAGGGCTCGGAAATCGCCACACCCATGATGTGCTGGGCGAGCACATCGAGGCCACCGTCGCGGAACGGCTCGGCATCCAGCTCGCCGGCTTCCACAGCGTCGAAGGCGGCGAGGCTTTCCAGATATTCGAAGCGGTTGCCGGGCACGATCACGGCGCGGGAGGCCTCGTCCATGCGGTGATTGGCGCGGCCGACGCGCTGCAGCAGGCGGGCAGCGCCCTTGGGCGCGCCCATCTGCACCACGAGATCGACATCGCCCCAATCGATGCCAAGATCGAGCGACGAAGTGGCGACGACAGCACGCAGGTGGCCGGAGACGAGCGCGGCTTCGGTTTTCAGCCGCGCTTCCGGCGCCAGCGAGCCGTGGTGGATGCCAATGGGGAGGCTCTGGCGGTTTTCCGCCCAGAGGTCGCGGAACACCAGCTCGGCGACCGCGCGGGTGTTGACAAACACGATGGTCTGGCGGTGCTGTTCGATCAGGCGGACCACTTCGGCGGCCGCGTGGCGGGCGTTGTGGCCGGACCAGGGGATGCGGCCATCGGGCACCAGAATGCCGATTTCCGGGCGGGCGGCGGCCGCGCCGTGAACGATGCAGACGGGCTGTCCCGGTGCCAGCCAGTGCGCCATGCCGGCCTCGTCGGCGACGGTGGCGGACAGGCCGACCCGGCGCAGGCGGGGATTGAGCAGCTGCAGGCGGGCGGCGGCGAGCGCCAGCAGATCGCCGCGCTTGGAGGTGGCGAATGCGTGGATTTCGTCGACGATGAGGGTTTCGACGCCGGCAAGCATCGGCAGCGCGTCGGGATAGGTGATGAGAAGGCTCAGGCTTTCCGGCGTGGTGAGCAGGATATCGGGCGGGTCGGTGCGCTGGCGCTTCTTGGCATCGGACGAAGTGTCGCCGGTGCGGGTTTCGACGGTGAGTGCAAGGCCTGCTTCGGCGATGGGACGCACCAGGTTGCGCTCGACGTCGGCGGCAAGAGCCTTCAGAGGCGAAACATAGATAGCCTTCAGGCCGCATTTTCCCGAACCGTCGGCGAGTATGGGAAGGAAGCCGGCGAGCGTCTTGCCGGCGCCGGTGGCGGCTACCAGCAGGGCGTGTTCGCCACGCCGCGCCGCTTCCAGCATTGCGAGCTGATGCGCGCGCGGTGCCCAGCCGCGCGCTGCAAACCAGTCCGCCAGCGCCGGCGGCAGCGCGCTCATTGCCTGTTCACCCTCATCGCGCGTATCAGTGCGCCAATCGCGAACCACGATAAAGGGATTCCATGCGCGCTCTTCTGCTAGCCTCCACCCTGCTCTTTTCCGCTCCCGCGTTTGCGGCCGAAGGCATGTGGCTGCCGTCGCAGGCGCCGCAGCTGGCCGCCAGGCTGAAAGCGGCCGGGCTCGAACTCTCGGCCGAGGCCCTCGCAGATATGAACGCAGCGCCGATGAATGCGATCGCGTCGCTCGGCGGTTGCTCGGCGAGCTTTCTGTCGGCGCAAGGCCTTGTCGCCACCAACCACCACTGCGCCTATGGCTCCATCCAGCACAACAGCACGGCGGGAAATGACCTGCTGACCAAGGGTTTTCTGGCGAAGGCGAAGGCGGACGAGCTCCCCGCCGCGCCTGGCAGCCGGGTGCTGGTGATGGAATCGCTGACCGATGTGTCGGCGCAGGCGCTGGCCGGAGTGGCACAGCTTGCCGGCAAGCCGCGCAGCGACCGGCTGGAGGCCAACCGCAAGGGCATCATTGCCG
Organism: Sphingomonadales bacterium; assembly: GCA_038217965.1. Lineage (GTDB taxonomy): Bacteria > Pseudomonadota > Alphaproteobacteria > Sphingomonadales > Sphingomonadaceae > Sandaracinobacteroides. The sequence goes on from JBBRKH010000093.1 coordinate 1,905, forward strand.
ACTGCGAGCAGGAAAAGGGTCGTCGCTGCGATGTGCGCGCCTATTATGGCGGCGGCACCTACTATCTGCAGAAGATGCTTGAAATTCGTGACGTTCGCCTGGTGTATGCGCCCGCCGGGAGCGTCGGCAATTTCGGCGGCGAGATCGACAACTGGATGTGGCCGCGGCAGACCGGCGATTTCAGCTTCTATCGTGCCTATGTGGGGCCGGATGGCGCGCCGGCGGGCTTCGACAAGGCCAATGTGCCTTATCGGCCGCGCGCCCATCTGAAGCTGGCGACCGCCGATCTGAAGGAAGGCGATTTCGTGATGATCGCCGGCTTCCCGGGCGTGACCGAGCGCTATCGCACGGCGGCGGAAGCGAACGCCTATTACGGTGACATTTACCCGACGCAGCAGCGGCTGCTGGCGGACTATTCCGGCCTGATCGAGCGCGAGGCCACGGCACCGGCGGAGAAGATTGCCTATGCCTCGCTGCTGAAGGGCAGCGACAATTTCAAGAAGAAGATCAAGGGGCAGATGGATGCGGCCGCATCGACCGATCTGGCCGGACGGAAGGCACGCGAAGGGGCGGAGCTGGGCGAATGGGCGGCGTTGCCGGCAAACCGGCGCCGCCACGCGCTGGCGATCGGCAACTATGACAGCCTGATCGACGAAGATCTGAGGGCGACCCGCGCGCGCACGGTGAACAGCACGCTGGGGCGCGCGCAGCTGCTGGCGGCGGCGCGCACGCTTTATCGCTGGGCGCACGAGCAGGCGAAGCCGGATGCCGAGCGGGCTCCCGGCTTTCAGGCGCGCGACCGGCAACTGCTGATCGACCGGCTGAACCGCATCGACCGGCAATATGTGGCGCGGATCGACGGCCTGGCGCTGCGCCAGGCGCTGGCCGAAGTGGCGAAGCTGCCGGAGGCGCAGCGCAACCTGCCGCTGGAAAAGGCCCTTGCCGACACGGGAATGGAGCGGCTGTATGCCGACACCCGGCTGGGCGATGCCGCCGAACGGCTGGCCTGGCTGGATCGGTCAGCTGCGGCCTTCGATGCTTCGGCGGACCCGTTCATCCGGGCGGCCGTTGCGGCCTATCCGGGCGATATCGATGCCGAAAACAAGGCCAAGGCGCGGGAAGGCAAACTGCACGCCACGCGCGTGCCCTATATGGCGGCCATAAAGGGCTTTGCCGACACGAAGGGCAATATTCTCTATCCCGATGCCAACGGATCGCTGCGCTTCACCTATGGGCATGTGCAGGGTCGTGCCATCGAGGACGGCAAGGCGTGGACCGCTTTCACGACGGCGCGCGGGCTGCTGGAGAAGGAAACCGGCAAGGAGCCGTTCGACAGCCCGCCGAAGCTGCTGGCTGCGGCGCGCGCCGGGGACTGGGGCCGCTGGAGCTCGCCGGCGCTCGGCACCTTGCCGGTGAATTTCCTGTCCACCACCGACATCACCAACGGCAACAGCGGCTCTGCCGTGCTGAACGCCCGCGGCGAATTTGTCGGCCTGGCGTTTGACGGCACGCTGGAGGGGATGCTGGCCGACTGGTCTGTGGACGATGCCGTCAACCGGACGATCGCCGTAGACAGCCGCTACATGCTGTGGGTGATGGAGAAGGTGGACGGCGCCGGGCATCTGCTGGCCGAGCTGGGGGTGCGCCAGAAGTAACAATCTGACATTTGGTGACCAACGACGCAGCGACTGAACAGCGGCAACTGGTGGGACGCGGACCGGCGGCTTTTGGCAGCTATGGGGGACATTGCGGTCAGGCGGCTTGCGGTGGCGAAGTTGACCAAGCGGACACTCCTGAAAGCCAGCCGCATATTTTCTTCGGCCGTTGGCTGGAAGGGAGCGGCGTGCGGCGCAGCCTGTCGCTTCGGGCTATTGCTCTGCCAGGGTCTGGACCTAGCAGTGTCACAGACGATCTGCGGTCCTTTTCGAACGTTCGGAAGATCGCCATCAGGACAGCGCCTGCCAGCCTACATATCCGGCCGTTGCGATCACCATCACCGCAAAGCCCGTTCGCGCCATCGCGATCCGCGCGGCGAGCAGGCGGCTGACCGGAATGGCGGCGAGCGAGCCGATCGCGCCGCCCCCGACCAGCGCCGCGAAGATCGACCAGTTCACCATAGCTGAAGCAGCATAGCTTGCACTGGTCGCCGCTCCGAACAGCACCACAGATACCAGCGACGATGCAGCGGCATTGGCGAGCGTCATACCCGTTGCGGTCATCAAGCCCGGAACGATCAAAAAGCCGCCGCCGATTCCGAAAAAGCCCGCCGCAAGGCCGGTAATGGCACCGACCGGCGTAAGCTTGAGCGTGAGCGCCGTTGTCAGTCGCACGCCTGCATCCCCATCGGTCTTTCGCGGCACAAGCATCGACGCACCAACCAGCGCCATGACCAGTGCGAACCAGATCAACAGCTGGCCGCCATCGACCTGCTTGGCAAAATGCGCGCCGACCAGTGATCCCGTCAGTCCCGCGCTGCCGAAGACGAGCGCGCAAGGCCATTTTACGCGACCCGCGCGTGCCTGCACCAGCAGCCCGACCGAGGCGTTGACTGCGACAGCCGCCGCCGAGGTGCCGATGGCAACATGCGGATCCCGCACGCCGACGACATAAAGCAGCAGCGGCGTCGCCAGCACCGACCCGCCGCCGCCGAATACCGACAGCAGCAGGCCGATCAAGGCGCCGCCGGCAATCGCGGCGGGATAGGAGACGATGCCGGGGTCCATGGCTCAGACAGCCGCCGGCCGGTTCCATGGCAGGAAGGCCAGCAGCTTCGCCATGCCGCAAAAGCCGCTGATACCGGCAAAGGTCAGCCCCGCGCCAACCAAGGCCGACAGACCGAAAAACCACGGTGACACGAGGAACCCGAGCATGACACCGACCAGAACCAGCGATCCGGCGACAATCTGGACCTGGCGCATCATTTCCAGCGGCGCCTTGCGATTGGCCTCGACCGGCAGCCCGGCCTTCTCCCAGCCATCGACGCCGCCTGTCAGCACATAGGCTGGCCCGGTGACTGTCGCTGCGAGGCGCTCCGCGTTCGCGCTGGTGCGCATGCCGGACCGGCAGGTGAAGATCAGATCGGTATCGGGGATTTCGCCAAGCCGCGTTGCAGCGATCTCCGACAATGGCCGCGACAGCGCACCGGGGATATGTCGCCGGGCGAATTCATCCGGGTCGCGAATGTCGATCAGTAGGGCATGGCCGCGGCGAACGCGCGCCTCCACATCTTCAGGCGAAAGGGCGATCAGCGGCTTGGTCATCGTGTTTCTCCACATCATCGGGGCAGAAAATTGCTGCAAGAGTCGCCATCACCTGCGCAGCCGCAGGGTTCGAGATGCGATACCGGATCGAAAGGCCCTCGCGCCGGGTCGCGACCAGGCCGTCATTGCGCAGGACCGCGAGATGCTGCGACAGCGCCGATTGCGAAATGCCGATCAGCGGTAGCAGTTCGCTGACGGATCGCTCGCCGCCGGAAAGCTGGCACAAGATCATCAGCCGACGCTCGTTGGCGAGTGCACGCAACAGTTGGGATGCCGCCGCTGCGCTTGCCTCGAACCGGGCCACGTCAAAGGTCGTGAGATCGATCATGACGGAGATATATGCATTGATTCTAATTTAGCAATCTCTTATATATGCCAAACAGGAGCACACAGCCATGACCCCCGATGTCCAGACATTCTTTGACCCCGCGACCTTTACCGCAACCCATCTCGTCAGCGATCCTGCGACGCGGATGGCAGCGATCATCGATCCCGTGCTCGATTTCGAACCAAAGAGCGGCAAGCTGTCAACAACATCCGCCGATGCGCTCCTCAAGGCCGTCGCAGACCGTGAACTGCGGCTGGCCTATGTTCTCGAGACACATGCCCATGCCGACCATCTGTCGGCGGGTGACCATATCAGGCGCCTGACCGGAGCGAAGCTGATCATCGGCGCCCACATAACCGAAGTGCAGACCGTGTTTGCGTCGATGTTCGATGCCGACGACGTGAAGCCCGACGGCAGCCAGTTCGACCTCCTGCTTAGCGAAGGCGATACCCTGTCGCTCGGCGATCTGCAGATCGGCGTGCTGCACACGCCGGGCCACACCCCTGCCTGCAACACCTATCTGATCGGTGACGCCGCCTTTGTTGGCGATACCCTGTTCATGCCCGACTATGGCACCGCGCGTGCCGACTTCCCGGGAGGCGATGCGCGGACTTTGTACCACTCGATTCAGAAGATTCTTGCGCTACCCGAAGCAACGCGGATCTTTGTCGGGCATGACTATCTGCCCGCCGGCCGCACCGAATATCGTTGGGAGACGTCCGTCGCAGCAGAATCCGCGGGCAACGTTCATGTCCATGTCGGCATCACCGAGGACGACTTCGTCGGGATGCGCGAGGCGCGAGACGCAACGCTGGCACCACCGACCCTCATCCTGCCGTCGTTGCAGGTGAACATAAGGGCGGGCGCGATGCCGCCAGCATCACCTTCGGGCAAGGTCTTTCTGAAGTTGCCGGTCACTTTCGTATGACGGAACGGCCGAAAGTGCTGGTCATGGCTTTCGGCTTTACCCGTGGATGGCGGCGATCTGGGCGGCCAGCGTGGGTGTGTTGCTGCTTGTGGCGCTGATCATCCGGGCGGCCATCGGGGCATGACGCAGGCTAAGCGAGGTGCCTGCCAAACCATTTCAGCGCATCGGCCCAGCCTTCGGTGGCGGCGGTTTCGTTGAAGCTGGGGCGATAGTCGGCGAGAAAGCCGTGGTCGGCGCCTTCGAACAGGCGGATGAAGCCGGGGTCTTTCGCGGCTTTCAGCGCGGCGTTCATTTTCTCGACGTCGGACACGGGGATTCCCTTGTCCAGCGCGCCGTAGAGCCCGAGCACGGGGGCCTTCAGCGCGGCGGCGACATCGATGGGGTGCTTTGGCTGCAGCACGGTGGGTGGGCCAACGAGGCGACCATACCAGGCGACGCCGGCCTTCAGGGCGGGGTTGTGGTTGGCGTAAAGCCAGGTGATGCGGCCGCCCCAGCAGAAGCCGGTGATGCCGAGCTTTTTCGCGTTGCCGCCATCGGTTCCGGCGAAGGCGGCGGCGCGGTCGAGATCGGCCATGACCTGCGCATCAGGCACCTTCGAAACGATGGTTTCGAACAATGTCTTGATATCGGGCGCTTTGGTGGGGTCGCCCTGGCGCTGGAACATGTCGGGCGCGATGGCATAGTAGCCGGCGTGAGCGAAGCGACGGGTGGTGTCCCGGATCCATTCGTGGATGCCGAAGATTTCCTGCACCACGAGCACGACGGGGGCATTTTTCCGGCCGGCGGGCCTGGCGCGGTAGGCGTTCATGGCGATATCGCCGGTGGGGAAGGTTAGCATGCCTTCGACGAGACCTTCGGAGGGCGTTTTTGCAGCCGCCGCAGACACCGGCTGGGCGGCGAGGGCATAGCCGAGCGCCGCAGCACTGCCGGCAAGCGCGGCGCGGCGGTTGACGCCGCTCATGCGCACCCAGTTTTCGGTTTCGGGCAAGGTGTCGGTCATGCTGATATCCCTTGTCGGTGGTGGCTTCGTGTGTAGCGGCAGGCTATGGCAATGGCCATGCTGCTGATATTGGGACAAGGCTACAGCGGAAGCGCGCTCGCCGCAGCGGCGAGGGGTTCGGGCATGCGGGTGCTGGGTGTGCGGCGATCGGCTTTGGACGGGGCGATGGCGTTCGATGATCCGGCGCTCGGCGATGCCATTGCTGCGGCCTCGCACAT
>JBBRKH010000094.1:0-7592 GCA_038217965.1 Sphingomonadales bacterium
TGGACAGCATGATGCGAACCGTCCGCTGGCCGCCGCCGTGGTCCACCTCGTCCAGGATGCCGATGGGCGCGAAGACGTTAACACCGCCCACCTCGTAGGTCATTGCAACGCCGGGCACCGCAGGCAGGCGCAACACGTCCAGCCCCACGCCAGACCGTGCCCGCGAAGGCGCAGCCACCGCCTGCCCCGCCGAGCGATTGAAGCCCGGCCCGGTAATCGCCAGCGCAACCTTGGGCGCCCCGTCCGGGTCCATATCGAAGCTGGCAAAGGTCGAAGCCGCCCATGTGCCGCGAATGGCCAGAACATAGCCATTGGCTTCGACGGTGGCAGACACGATCGCCATTGACCGCAAACTCCCTCAAAACAAAAAAAAAGGGGGAGCCGAAGCTCCCCCGATCGCCCCCGTCCAACGAATTGCGCGATCAGCTCGCCGAAAACCGCATCAGCTTCACGGCCTCGCTGTTCACCAACGCGCCGCCAACCCGACGCGTTGCATAGAAATGCACGAACGGCTTGTTCGAATAGGGATCGCGCAACACCGCAGTCTCACCCCGCTCGGCAATCACATAGCCTGCCTGGAAATTGCCGAAGGCAACCGACAGCGAACTTGCGCCAATATCGGGCATCGCCTCTGCCTCGACGACAGGATAGCCCAGCAGCGTCGCCGGCTCGCCCTCGGAAAGCCCCGGCCGCCAGATGAACGCACCAGTCGTGTCCTTGAACTTGCGGATTACCGAAAGCGTGTTCGAATTCATCACAAACACCGCCCCCTGCCGATATGGCGTCCTCAGCGCATGCACCAGATCGATCAGCCTGTCGGCTGGATTGGTCACCACAAAAGCACCGGCAGCGCCCGATGCCACAAATTGCAGCGTCCCCCAGGGCCTGCCTGCATCCGCCGTCGCTGCAACCGGATAGGTCAAAAATCCCCTCGGCTGCGAGACGCCCGTTCCTGTCACAAACGCCACCCCTTCGGCCCGCGCAAAGTCCGCCGCAATCTCGCCCGCCAACCAGGCTTCGACATCGAACATCGCATCGTCGAGCATCTGCTGGGTCGCGGCCGGATTGGCATAGATCTCGCCCATCGGCGGCACCACTTCCACAAAGGTTGGCGTGTTCGTCTCCGGCCGCCCGGCGCTCTCCGAAACCCAGCCGCTGGCAAAGCCACCAACAGCCACCAGCTTGCGATAGGAAGAAGACCCCACCTTCACCACATCGGCCACAGCCCGGATCGGCGAAAGGCTCCGCAATGTCGCTTCGATCCGCTGGTCGATTTCCAGCGGAACAGCCAGTCCGCCATCCGCCGCCACGCCAACCTGAAATCGCTTGGTCTCCAGGTCCGCCTCGATGCCCTTGCGGAGATAGCCATCCGCAAACGCCGAGCCAGCGCGCGAAAAGCCCACCGCCCGCGGTGGTTGCGCCCGCTCCACCAGTCGCCGGGACAATGCCAGCACATCCGATTTCAGCGCATCCACCGTCGCTGCCATCATATCCATCGGTTGCACTTCGCTGGCAACAACCGCATCCGCTTTCGTCTCATAATCCATCATCAATTCTCCTAAAAAAACCACACCCATCAATCGCCGAAAACCTCTCCGAACTGCCGACTACTCCCCAACCGCCGTGATCCGCGCGCTGCCGTGCATCGGCAGCGTCACCACCGAACATTCCAGCAGCTCCACCCGCAGTATTTCGCGCCCGCCCCCGGGCAATTGGCGCGCCTGCTTCACCCGGTAGCCAAACGACAGACCGTCCACGGCCCCGCTGCGCATCAGCGCCAGCGCATCCACTCCGTCGCGGCATTCCGGGCTAACCCCGGCCTCCATCCGCAATCCCTTGGCGTCTTCCACCAGGCCGAGCACCCGCCCGATCGGCCGCCCCACATCATGCTGCCACAGCAAAGGCACATTTGCCGCCGCCCCCAGGAATGCCCCTGCGCGCACCACATCCCCCGATCGATCGGGCGTATCGAACCGGCTCACATAGCCCGACAGCTTCACAAATCCGCTCATCGCGCATCCCCCTTTGCGGCCCAGCCCAGCAGCGACCGCTTCTCGTCGGCGCTCAGGAAGTCCGCGCCAGCCACATGCCGCCACAAGTGTTCCCGATCTGCCCAAAGCGCCGGAATCGCATCCATATCGGGCTCCAGCCGCAATCCCGGCCACCACAGCTTCAGATGGCCGGAAAGCCCTGCCAGCAACCGCGCAAGCAGCGGCAGCACCGTCAACCGCCACAGGCTCACATTGGCCTCGGCATAGTTGGCATAGGTGCCATCGCCCGGCAGCCCCAGCAGCATCGGCGGCACCCCGAAGGCCAGCGCCACCTCGCGGGCCGCAGCCTCCTTCGCACCGGCGAAATCCATCTCCGCAGGTGTCATCGCCAGCGGCTGCCAGCGCAGCCCGCCCTCCAGCAGCATCGGTCGGCCCGCGTTCGCCGCCCCCTGAAATCCCGCCTCGATTTCATCGCGCAGCCGCTCGAACTGCTCCGCCGAAAGCGGTCCGTCCTGCCCCTCGTGCAGCAACGCCCCGGAGGGCCGCGCTGCATTGCAGAGCAGGCTCCGGTTCCACTTTGTCGCCGCGTTCAGCAACCCGATCCCGTCGCTTGCCGACGCCAGCGAACCCATCCCCATATGATCATCCAGCGGGCTGAAGCTTTTCAGGTGCAGCAGTCCGGGTTGCGCCGCATCGCCTTGCGCTGGATAGCGCACGGCCTTCGTCCCCAATCGGTAAACCCAGGTCGCCGGCCAGCCATTGGCATCGGTTTCCAGCACCATCCGCTCCGGACGCAGCGGCCAAAGCGCCGCCGGGCGCCCAAGGTGATCCAGTCCCGTCTCCACAAAAGCGTTGCCATGCAGGAGTATCTGGGTTGCCAGCGCTTCCAGCAGCCCCGGATCAACCAGCGCCAGCACCGGATGGTCTAGGCCGTCCACAAGCAACGGCGCAGTCGCAACACTCTCGGCCACCAGGCGAATGCTGCGCTGCGCTATGGCATTCCGATAAGCCTCCCGAACCTGCGCTTCATAAGAAACCGCGCCCTCTCCAGCAGAAGATGCCCGCAGGCTCGTCCACTGCGACGTCGAATATCCAGCAGACTTCGCGTCCCGCGCAGCCGCCTTCTTCTGAAAAGCCGGCCACCGCATCAGCTGCGATCCCCGCCAGCCAGAGCAGCGCTCGGCGCCGCTACCAGTCCACCGCCGATGATCAGCGAAATCGCCTGCGCCAGTCCCTGTGCCTGCATCGGATCGCTGCCCAGAACCACCGCAATCATCGCCGCCCCCGCCCAGGTCGAAGGCTCGCGCAGCCGCAGCAACGCCCACCGCACAAATGCGCGCATCGTTTTTCCTTCCGAAAAGCCAAAGTCCGTCCGTCGTCCCGGCAAAAGCCGGAATCTCCCGAGCAACCCATCCGCAAAACCGTCCCAGGGTCAGGACCTGTTAGATCAGCACCCGCAAACCGGGCTGCGCCTTCGTATCGTCGAGCATCAGCTCGGTCAGCGCCCAAACCAGCGCGTCCGCCCGATCCGGCGATCGCCCCGGCCCCACATAGCCGCCGCCCGCAAGCAGCCCGCACATCTCATCCTCCATTTCAGGAAAGGCCCCGGCGTGCTTCACCAAACCGTTGGAATACAAAACGGAAATTGGCTCGGCCCGGGCCGATTTCCCGCGTGTGGCTGTCACCGTCTTGATCGGCAGCCTCTGGCCCTGGGCCTTCAGGCACGCCTCCACCATCCTGCCGCCATTGTTGATCTCCGCAACAATCCGATCCGCCTCGAACCGCTTCCAGGCACTCACAACCGCCGCCGCCCACGCATCCGGCGACACCGCCGAAACGCTTGCGTCCGCCAGCACATGCGCCACGCCCCGTTCGTCCTGCGCCACCACCACGATGCCACAGCCACCAGCACCTGCCGGTGGATCAACCCCGATCACCACGCGCCGGAACGGCCCCGGATGCACCTCACGGCACGCCTCCAGCCCGTCCCGGCTCCACAGCGCCCCCCGCACGTCCTCCAGAAACTCGCCCATCACCTCCTGCCGACCCATAGCCGTCTGCCCATAGCTCGCCTTGATATCGCCCAGATATGCCGCCGGAAGATTGGCGCGGTTGTCATAGGTCGAACCTCGGGAAACTTGCACGGTCGGATTCGCAAGCAGCTGTTTCAACAGCAGCATCGGCCGCGGTGTGGTCGTCACCACCGCCTGCGGGCGCTCACCCAGCCGCATCCCCAGCCGCAGATTGTCCCACGTCGCTTTCGATTTTGGCCAGGCGGCAATCTCGTCGCACCAGGCAAAGTTGAATTGCGGACCGCGCAGCGAATCCGGCTCAACCGCCGAAAACAGGCAACCTATGCTGCCGTTCGGCCAGTGCAGCTCCTTCCTGCTCGGCTTGTGCAGCGGCGCAAAACCCTTTGGCGCCACACCGCGCAATCCCGATTCCCCTTCCAGCATCACCGATTTGGCATCATGCGCGGTCGCCCCCACCAGCGCGATCCGGCACCCCGGATGCGTCAGGGCCATCCGGGTCACCCACTCGGCCCCGGCCCGCGTCTTGCCAAATCCGCGCCCCGCCATGATGAGCCAAATGCCCCAGTCCACATCCGGCGGCACCTGTGCCGGCCGCGCTTGCCAGCGCCAGTCGGTGATCGCCTCCAGCCGCTCGCCCTCGTCGATCGATTGCAGCACCACGTCCCGCTTTGGGCCGGGCAGGCGAACCAGCCGCTCCATCAGCGAAAGCCTGCGCTCGGCCGATTGCACCCCGCCCTCCATCCCGTTGCCCGCCGGGCAGCCCCCAAGCTGTCCTGCCACTTGCGCCCGCCCGGTCCGGCCTTCTCACCGAGGTCCGTTTCAGCCGCAATTTCAGAGCATGCCCAAATCAATAACCAGTATCGTTGCGCTTGTCAAGGATTTTATATCCATTTCGGTTATCATAATGATCAGCCAGCCGATCCAGCGCCATTCCCAGCACCAGCTTCGCAGCCCGCTGCGGCCATTGCAGGCCTTTTTCCGCTTCGGATATCCCCTCGCCCTCGCAAACGACCCGCCACACGATATCCGACAGCCCTTTCCCCACAGCCTCCATCGCGGCTTCGAATCGCCGCCGCGCCTCCAGGCTCGCCAGCGTCGAGCGATCTGCGCCGTCGGCACCGCTGCGCCTTCCGCCGGGTGCCGCATCCCACCGCATCGTCACCCGGCTCGAAAGCTGTGCCCTGTAATGGTCAGCCCGCAGCCGCTCGCCGGCCGCCACCTGGCGCGCATCCAGCAATCCCCGTCGCGCCAGCCAGCCCAGCGGCGATTCCGTCAGGTTCGCCATCACCACCTGCCGGTCCACCGCATCCGAAGGCGCCAGATGCCGCTGACCCAAAACCCGATTCGGATAATCTTTTGCATCGATCATGGCAGTTTCTCCCCTCGACAATGGCTCATCATCTGCCATATTGGTTATCTTGTAGGAAAGAAGATTTCCAGATTCTGAAGGAGTGTCGATCATGATGTCCCGCCTGCGCGAGATCCGCAAAGCCAAAGGCCTGACACTCGCCGATCTCGCCGCAAGGTGCGATCCGCCCACCACCGCCGTCACCATAGGCCGGCTCGAAACCGGTATGCGAAGCCTCTCCCTCCCCTGGCTCGAACGTCTGGCCAAAGCCCTGGAGATCGATGCCAAATCCCTTATTGCTGATTCGGCAGACCCCACGATCCCGGTGGCCGCGCTGCTTGCAGCCGATGGCCCCATTGCCCCCACCGAGCCCCTGAGCCTGCATCCGGAGTCGGCCCCGCCAGGAACCGTTGCCATGCTTGTGCGCGCCTCGCAGGGCGAATATCGCGCCGGCGACACGCTCTGGCTGCAACAGCTTCCCCCAGAACGCTTTCACGAGGCGGTCAACTGCGACATCCTCGTCCCGCGCCCTGTCGGCCGTTTCCTGTTCGGTCGCCTCGCAGCCACCGATGGTCGCAAGCTGCAGATAATGCCCCTGAAGCCAGGCAGCCGCCAGGCCATAGCCGCCGACGCCCCGTGGATCGGCCGTGCCATCACCCTCATCCGCCCCCTGTAAACCCGCTTCCTCTTTCAACGCTTGCCCGCTAGACGGTCGGACATCACCCCACCTCACACCTCCGGGAGCAACCGCCATGCGCGCCGAAGCGCAACATCACGTCACCAGGATCGAGCAGGCGCTGGCCCTGCTGAGGAGGTTTCTTTGACTGGGATCGCGCCCTTCGCAGACTGGACGCGCTGAACGCCAAGGTCGAAGACCCGACGCTCTGGAACGATCCGAAGGCCGCACAGGCCCTCATGCGCGAACGCCGCCAGCTCGATGAAGCCATCACCGCTACAAGCAAGATCGCTGCCGAACTTGCCGACACCGTCGAACTCATCGAGATGGCCGAAGCCGAAGGCGATACCGCGCTCGAGGAAGAAGGCGTCCAGGCGCTGGCCGAGCTTGCCGAACGCGCCGACCGCGACAAGGTCGAAGCCCTGCTCAGCGGCGAAGCCGACGGCAACAACAGCTTCATCGAAATCAACGCCGGCGCCGGCGGCACCGAAAGCCAGGACTGGGCCGAAATGCTGCAACGCATGTACATGCGCTGGGGCGAACGCCGGAAATTCAAGGTCGAGCTGATCGATCAGAACGAAGGCGAGCAGGCCGGCATAAAATCCGCAACCCTGTTGCTGAAAGGCGAAGGCGCCTATGGCTGGGCCAAGACCGAATCCGGCGTCCACCGCCTGGTGCGCATCAGTCCCTACGATTCTAGCGCTCGCCGCCACACCAGCTTTGCCAGCGTCTGGGTCTATCCCGAAATCGACGACGACATCGAAATCGAAATCAACGAGTCCGACCTCCGCATAGACACCTACCGCGCGTCCGGTGCTGGTGGCCAGCACATCAACACCACCGATTCGGCCGTCCGCATCACCCATGTGCCAACCAACACCATCGTCGCCTGCCAGAACGAACGCTCGCAGCACAAGAACAAGGCAACCGCGATGAAGATGCTGAAAGCCCGGCTCTACGAACGCGAGCTTGCCATACGCGAAGCCGCCGCCAATGCAGTGGAAGCCGGCAAAACCGACATCGGCTGGGGCCACCAGATCCGCAGCTATGTCCTGCAACCCTACCAGCTGGTAAAAGACCTGCGCACCGGTATCATCAGCACCGATCCGCAAACGGTGCTGGACGGCAGCCTGGACCCCTTCATGGCAGCCGCGCTGTCTCAGCGCGTAACGGGCGAAAAAGCAGACGTTGAAGATGTCGACTGACCCTCCCCCGGCGGGGCAGGAAACCTGCGGCGAAGCCGCCACGGCAGCGGTGTCGCCGCCAGACCCCCACCCCCGCGCGGACAACGAGAGCCGCACCTACGCGCGGAGGGTCGAAGCCGTCCTCTTCGCCGCCGCCGAACCCCTTCGCCCCGACGACATCCGCGCCTACGCCGGCGACGGCGACCTCGGCCAGGCCCTCGCCACCCTCACCGCCGACTATGCCACACGCGGCATTAATCTTGTGGAACGCGGCGGCCGCTACCTCTTCCAGACCGCCCCCGATTGCGCCGCTGTGCTGGAGCATGCCCGCGAAGTTCCCCGAAAGCTCTCCCGCGCTGC
>JBBRKH010000095.1:0-7553 GCA_038217965.1 Sphingomonadales bacterium
ATATCCGATCCCGGTGCCGCAGGACGGCAACATCATCACTATCGAATACAAGCGGTTTGGTGTCAGTCTCGCTTTCGTTGCAACCATCGTGGATGGCGGCCGGATCAACTTGAACGTGAAACCGGAGGTGAGCCAGCTTTCGGCCAACGGTGCGCTGACCCTGAACGGGCTGACGGTTCCGGCGTTGACCACGCGGCGGGTGGAAACGACGGTCGATCTCGCTTCGGGGCAAAGCTTTGCAATTGCCGGGCTGCTGCAATCGACCGGACGGCAGGACCTGCGGAAATTCCCGGGGCTCGGCGACATTCCTATTCTGGGCGAGCTGTTCCGGTCCAGGAAGTTCGAGCGCAACGAGACCGAGCTGGTGGTGATCGTGACCCCGTATCTGGTGCGCCCGGTGGCGACGGCTGCCCTGGCGATTCCCCGGGAGGAGAAGCCGCGATGAAAGCGATGGCCGCCGCGCTCGCGCTGCTGGTTGCCGCGCATCCCGCGTTCGCCAAGGATGCGCCTGTTTGCAGCATCGAGGCGGCACGCACCTCCAAGCCGCTGCCGCACGGATGCGCAAACGCCTTGAATCTGCGTGCGATGGTTGCCGATCCGGCGGATCTTGAAGGCGCCGCTGCCACACCGCCGCCGGTCGGCGAGCCGGCGGTGCGCGCCGTCGGCCGCCACCGTGACGGAACGACGCCGCCGCTTCCCGCCGCCAGCAGCACGGGGGCGCCGGGCAATCCCGGCGCGCCCTGAAGGCCTGCCGGCTTGTCCATCCTTCTGCCCATTGCGCCGCCGGCCGCCCAGGCGCTTCGGTTCGTGGCATTCGCCACCGATGCGCACAGCCGTTCTGTGCTGGCGATGGCAGCTGCGGCGCGCGGCTGGCTGGCACCGGAAATTCATGAGGGCGGGCTGGAGGCGGCGCATGCCTTCATTGCAGCGACCGCTGCGCCGGCCTTTCTGGTGATCGACCTCAGCGGGTCGTCGGCACCGCTCGGCGCCGTCGATGCGCTGGCCGATGTGTGCGCATCCGATACCCGTGTGCTGGCGATCGGGACGGCGAACGACGTGGCGTTGTATCGCGGCCTGCGCTCGCTTGGTGTGACCGACTATCTGCTGAAGCCGTTGCTGGGGCCGGATCTGGCAGCTGCGATGGATGCAGCGCTGGCGGCTGCACCAAGTGAGACGGAGGGGGCCTCGACACCTGCCCCGCACAAGGCCGATGTGTTCGCCTTTCTGGGGCCACGCGGCGGGGCCGGGGTCACCAGCATCGCCTTGTCGACTGCGGCGATTCTCGCCGAAGACCCGGCAAGACGGGTGGTTTTCCTGGACTTCGACCTGCAGGCCGGCTCGGCTGCACTCGATGTGGATGCCGAACCTTCGGCAGGCCTTGCAGCGCTGCTGGAATCGCCGGATCGGGTCGATCAGGTGCTGGTGGAAGCGGCGCTGCGCCCGCACCGGCTGGGGTTTTCGCTGCTGACGGCGGAGGAGCCGATGGACCAGCTCCTGCAGGTGAAGCCGGACGCCGTGCAGGCGCTGCTTTCGGCGGTCGGGAGCGGAGCCGACGTCATCATCGTCGATCTGCCGCGGCGGCTCGACCGGGCTGCACGGGCAGTGCTGCGCACCGCAGACCGGGTGGCGATCGTGACGCCAATGACGCTCGCTGGAATGCGCGACACGCAGCGATTGGTACGCTTCGTGACCGGAGTGCGGGCCGGCCAGCGGCCGTTGGTGATTGCCAATCGCTGTGGCGAATCGACAGCCGAAGTGGCGTTCGCCGATTTCGAGAGGGGGATCGGCACCGGGCTGGACGTGCGGCTTCCGCATGCACCGCGTGTTGCGGCGCGGGCTGCCCAGCAGGCGACCGCCCTGGTGCAGGCGAGCGGGCGTTCTCCGCTGACGACCGGCCTGCGGACGATTGCCGCGTCGCTGGTGGGTGGTGCGGGCGAGGCTCCTGAACGGCAGCCCGGCTGGCAGCGCCGCGCCCGGGGCTGGCTGCGCGGCCTTCGGCGATGAGCATCGGCTTTGGCAGACGGCGCACGGTGGCGCCGCAGCTGCGCCCGGCAGCACCTGTCCGTCCGTCGGCACAATCGCGTGGAATGGTGGCGACCGATACGGTTACGGCGCGGACGGTTGTTCAGCCGGTCATCGCGCGGTCGTTCGATCCGGGCGAGGCTTGCAAGCGGCCGCGCGGGGAACTGGCTTCGGCCATCGGGGCGGTGATTGCAGCGACGCTGGAGGGGCAGGGCCGGATGGTGGAGCCGCGCCAGCATCGCGAGCTGGTGACGCACTTTCTGAACGGCATTCTCGGCGCCGGGCGGCTGATCAATCCGGAGCGGCAGACCGAGACCGGTCGGCAGGAAAGCGCGGCCCAGCGTGCGCTGCCGCTGGTGATGCCGGCGGTGCTCGACCGCATCGACACCGCAGCGGCAAGCGCGATGAACCGCGGCGAGCTCGGCCGCCGGCTGCGCGATCTGGTGGCCGCGATCCTTGCCGAGCAGGCACTGCCGCTGAACACCGCCGAGCAGCGCGAGCTGATAACCCTGCTGATCGACGACATGCTGGGGCTGGGGCCACTGGAGCCGCTGCTGGCCGACGAAGGCATCAACGACATCATGGCAAACGGGCCGAAGCAGATCTGGGTGGAACGTCGCGGCAGGCTGGAACTGTCCGGCGCCAGTTTCCGCGACAACGGGCACATGATGGGGGTGATCACCCGCATCGTGACCGGCATCGGGCGGCGCATCGACGAAGCAAGCCCGCTGGTCGACGCGCGGCTTGCCGATGGCAGCCGGGTCAACATCATCATTCCGCCGCTGGCGCTCGATGGCCCGGCAATTTCGATCCGCAAATTTTCCAAGAAGACCATCGATCTGGACCGCATGGCCGATCAGGGCAACATGTCGAAGGAGATGGCGACGCTGCTGAAGATTGCCGCGCGGTGCCGGCTGAACATTCTTGTGTCCGGCGGCACGGGCTCCGGCAAGACGACGCTGCTCAACGCACTGTCGCAGTTGATCAGCGTCGACGAGCGGATCGTGACGATCGAGGATGCGGCCGAACTGCAACTGCAGCAGCCGCACGTGGTGCGGCTGGAAACGCGGCCTTCCAATCTGGAAGGGCGCGGCGAAGTGTCCATGCGCGATCTGGTCAGGAATTCGCTGCGGATGCGGCCGGACCGCATCATACTGGGCGAGATCCGGGGCGTCGAAGCGATCGACATGCTGCAGGCGATGAACACCGGTCATGACGGGTCGCTGGGCACCATCCACGCCAACCGCCCGCGCGAGGCGCTGACAAGACTGGAGAATATGGTGGCAATGGGCGGGTTCAACCTGCCGACGCTGGCGGTGCGCACACAAATCGCAGCGGCGGTGCATCTGGTGGTGCAGATCGCCCGCATGCGCGACGGAGTGCGCCGCATCACCAGCATCACCGAGGTGACCGGCATCGAAGGCGATGTGATTGCGCTGCAGGAATTGTTCGCGTTCAAGGTTGAGGCAAGCACTGCCGAAGGCGCCGTTGTGGGAAGCTACGAGAAGGCCGGGCTGCGGCCGGCCTTTGCGCCGCGCGCGGCCTATTTCGGGCTGGGGGAACTGCTGAGCGAGGCGGTAGGCGCGTGACCGGCGCCGGGCTGCTTGCGGTGCTGTTGACACTGCTGGCGGGCCTGGCGCTTGGCCTTGCATGGGCGGGCGGGCGTCGGATACTTGACCATGCGCGCATCCGGTCTCGCGCGCAGTGGATCGCGCATGCCCGGGATCGGGCAGGCGATCCCGGGCGATTGCAGCGCGCGCCGGACCCGCTGATCGCCGGCGGGCGGTCGGCGGCGGATCTCTGGTTGCTCGAGCATCTGCCGGGCGGCGGTGCGCTTGGGGCGCAGATGCGGCAAGCCGGGATGGCGATGGCGATTTCGCGCTTCGTGATGCTGTTGGCGGCGACTGGTTTTGCCGCGCTGGTCGGGCTGATCGTGGCGGGGGCCTCGCCGGCGCTTGCGTTGCCAATCGCTGTGGCGGCAATCGCATTGGGGCCACGACTGGTGCTGGGTTGGCGCATCAAAAGACGCCGGCGGCAGTTCGAGCGGCTGCTACCGGAAGCCATCGGATTGATGGTGAGGGGCTTGCGTGCGGGTGTTCCGGTGAGCGAAACCGTGGCGGAGGTGGGCGCCGAGGTGATCGATCCGCTGGGCGGTGCCTTCCGGCGCGCGCACGAGCAGGTGCGGCTTGGGCAGTCGCTGGAAGCGGCGCTGCTCGCCGAAACGGCGGCGCTGGAAAGCCCCTCGATGAGCTTTCTGATCGTCACGCTTTCGGTGCAGCGCGAAACCGGTGGCAACCTTGCCGAGACACTGGACAAGCTGGACGACATCATGCGCCGGCGCGAGCAGATGCGGCTGAAGGTGAAGGCGATGTCGTCGGAGGCAAAGGCCAGTGCGCTCATCATCGGGTCGTTGCCGCTGCTGATGGCAGGCTTGATGGCCATGGTGGCACCGGACTATATCGCGCCGCTGTTCACCACCACCGCCGGCCATGTCCTGCTGGGCGGCGCGGCGGCCAGTCTGGCAGCCGGTGGCTGGCTGATGGCACAACTCGTGGCATTCGAGGTCTGACGCGATGCAAACCGTTGTCATCCCAATGCTCGCGGGCAGTGCCGTGGTTGCCACCGTGCTGGCGATCGCCATTCTGCAACAGCGAACGCAACCGGTTGCGCGGCGGGCGAGACAAATGGCCTCGGGCCTGAGTGCACGCGACCGGGCGACCGCGCCGGCAATATCGCGCCAGCAGCGGATGGCGGCGCACATGCAGGGGTTTTTCCAGCGGATCGGCATTGCCGATGGCAGCGGCCGGCGGCGGCTGGTGGACCGGCTGGCCGAAGCGGGCATGCGTGGTGGTGAAGCAACCACCGTGCTGGAGGCGGCGTGGCTCATCATTCCGACATTGGGGGCGCTGCTTGGGTATGGAATGGCGCCTTGGGTGCTGACCGATCCGGATCCGACTGCGCGGCTTGCTGTTGCCCTGGTTGGCCTGGCACTGGGGGCTGCGGTGCCCCGGTTGTGGCTGACGAACCGGATCCGCAAACGCCAGGCGGCACTGGCGCGCGCCTTGCCGGATGCGCTCGATCTCTATGTGATCTGCGCCGAAGCCGGTCTCAGCCTGGACGCCGCCATGGCGCGCGTGGCGCGCGAACTGAAGCCGGCCGCACCCGCGCTCGCCGACGAATTGCAGCTGACCGCAATCGAGTTGGGTTTTCTGCCCGATCGGCACGATGCCTTTGCAAACCTGCTGAAGCGGGCACCATTGCCGGCGTTTCGCGGGCTGGTGGGCATGTTTCAGCAGACCGAGCGTTATGGCACGCCGCTGGCCGACGCGCTGCGCCTTCTGGCGGCGGAATATCGCACCGAATCGCTGATGAAAGCGGAAGAAAAGGCGGCGCGACTGCCCGCCATTCTGACCGTCCCGATGATTGTCTTCGTGCTGCCGCCGCTGTTCATCGTGCTGGTGGGACCGGCGATCATCCAGGTGCTTGGGGCAGGCTGATCTATTCCATCAGGCGCGCGACGCGGTCCAGCAGTGGTCGCGCTCCGGTGCCGGCACAGCGGCTTTCCAGCCTTGTTTCGCCGACAGTCAGGATTCGGCTGGCGATGAGCTGGGTGCATGGGCTGGCTGCCGATCCGGCGAACTGCAAGGTGCCGGCCGGAAGGTGCACCGCACCGACGATGCGCTGCGATCGGCCGCCCAGCAGGCTGGCCTGGCCGGTGCTGGTGCCGCCGGCGATGGCGATTCCAGCGAGGCTGCCGCTGTCGGGGGCTTCGATGCTGATTGCACTGCCCGGAGCAAATGTTGCTGCGGCCCCGGAGCCCAGAATGATGGTGATGCCGCGGCCGGACAGCGATCCGCCGGACTGCACTTGCAACGGGCCACCGGAGATGATGTAGGTGCCGGGTTGCAGGGCCAGTTTGCCATCTTGCGCGATGGTAAGGCCGCCGCAGAAGGCAAAGGGCCTGCCGCCGCCGGCAGCTGTTGTCGCAGAGCGGACGACGGTGGCGGTGGCCTGACATCCATACGCCGGGGGCAGCACGACGTCGCGGTAGGGGTCGGCTTCTGCGACGCGGATGCGCGACAGGCCATGCTGACTGGAAAGGGCCGTGCAGCCATCGAGGCGAAGATCGGAGGGACGGCTGGTCTGGATGGCCTGCCCATCGGCCAAGCCAAGCAGGCAGCCTTGCGCTTCGGGTACGAGATGCGCGACCGCGCGGGCGGATATGCTGCCACCATCGTCGCCGAGCAGCCCGCCGAAGCGTGCCGGACGCTGCCGGCTGATGCGCACCTCGATAGGGCTTTCGGTGTTGCTTCGGCCAAGCATTTGCACTTGAACATCATGGCCGCTTTGCGCTGTGACGCCGTTCTGCGCCAGAACGGCCGTTGCCAATGCCACCGGATTGCCGGTGGATCCGGCGCGTTGCGCAAGGCTGCCAGCAAGAGCGGCGGCATCCGCTGCATCCTGCAGTGTGCGGCCCTTGTGCAGGCCTGTCGCGGATTCGATGCCGAGGGCAACAAAGCCCATGACGGTTGCCAGCGTCAGCGCGGTCAGCACGGCAGTCGCGCCACGCCTGTCGGCAAGGAGCGCGTGCATCATGGCCGGGCACAGGCCTGTGCAACAAGGGTGGGGCTGGCGGCCGGGAACCGCAGCAGCAGCGGCCGATAGGGCAGGGCGGCCACTATGCTGAGGCCGCATGGGGCCGTGCCGACCTGCAGGCGGGACGGATCGATCGTGGCCGGGGCGGAGAGGGCCGCCATGCCGTCTTCGATCTTGGCTGCCAGCGCGCGGGGTGTGGCGCAGCCCCGCGGATCGATGCTGGCACAACGGGCCGCCGCGGCAACGGCATGATGCAGTGCCGATTGCATGAACAGCAGGCGGCCGGCCTCCACGGCGCCGAACAGCAGCAGAAACAGCAGCGGCGCGATGAGTGCGAATTCCACCGCAGTAGCGCCCGCCCGGTCGTGCAGCAGGGCGCACGGTGTCATCCCAGCCGCACCACGGCGCGCGCCTCCACAGCGTGCGAAAGCAGCTGATCCGGCCAATCGACAAATCGGCGGACGGGGGCGCGCACGAGCACCTCCACATAGGCGGCAGCCCGCGCGCCATCGGGGCAGATGGGGGTGCGCACGGCGTGCAGATTTTCGCCCTCGCTGCAGCCCCAGAACAGCAGGCTGGACGCATCGGCACCAGCCGGCAGCTCGACAAGGGCAGCAACGCTGACCTGCGGCAGCCCGAGGCCTGCGATGAGTGACGGCGATGGTTCGAGCACAGCCGGCGCAATTTCCGCCAGAACAGCGGCGTTTTCGGCGGACGAGCGGCCGGACTTTTGCAGAAGCGCCTGCGGCAGGCTCTTTGCAGAGGGTGCGATGGTTGCATAAGACGACACGCCGCCCGGCAGCGCATTGGAGAGCGGCGAGCCCAAATCAGGTGCCGCCGGCACGATCGACAGGTGCGCAATGGCGGCAGCGGCCGATTGTGCCAGGGATTGCACCTGAAAGCTTCGGGCGGATTTCGCGACGAGGATGCGGTCC
>JBBRKH010000096.1:0-7499 GCA_038217965.1 Sphingomonadales bacterium
CGTGGCAGCGATGGTTGCACTGTTTCCGGCCCTGCTGCCGCTGGCGGCAAAATTCACACGGTTGTCGCCCGGCGCGCTCGCGAAGGCCGTGGGCTGAGGCGCCGGGCGAACACCCTGTTTCAGATGCCGCTATTTCAGATGCCCTGTTTCAGATGCCCTATTTCAGATGTTTGGCGAGATGCTTGTTCATTTCGAACATGGTCACGCTGTCCAGCCCGAAAATCGGTTTCAGCTTGGCATCGGCGTTGATCCGGCGCCGGTCTTTCGGATCCTGCAGGTCGTGCTTCTTGATGTATTCCCAAACCTTCTTCACCACTTCGCCGCGCGCAAGCTGGGCGCTGCCGACGATGGCCGCCAGCTCCGGTGACGGTGTGAGCGGGGTCTGCAGTGCATTGGGCTTCTTTACGTCCGCCATGGTATTCCTCTCCCTTTTTCCAGCCCGGCAAAAAACTGACCGGCTTCTGGTTGATGAGCCCGGCGGGAACAGTCCTGCCAAGCATCGTGACACTCTCATTTCAACTCTTGGTGGCTTCGTCAAACGAGAATGCAGCCCCATGCGCCATGTACAGGCGATTTTTCCGATGGATGGTGCAAAATCTGACATTCCGAATGCAGATGGGTGGATTGGCCATGCGGAAAGAGGGTTGCATTGCACCGCATGAGACCCAAGTTTACAATTGATCTCGTCAGAATGTGCTAGAAGGGATACGGAATTTTGGTCCCGAACGATTGATTAACCATAGTTTTGAGGGCCGGGCGAAACAGACAGGGATGACAGATGCGCTGTGCGGTTCTCGATGACGACAAGGCCCAGACGGAACTGGTGGTCAAGCTGCTGGCGGATGCCGGCTACAACTGCGAGGTTTTCCATCAGGGGCGCACGCTCGTCAATCGCTTGCGGCAGGACACGTTCGACCTGCTGGTGATCGACTGGAACATGCCCGGCATGAGCGGCATCGAAGTGCTGCAATCCGTGCGCCAGGGGCAGCATTCCGCGCTGCCGGTACTGATGATCACCAGTCGCTCGGACGACGAGGATGTCGTGCAGGGCCTGGCCGCCGGAGCGGACGATTACATCGTGAAGCCCTTGCATCCGCAGATCTTCATCGCCCGGGTTGAAGCCGCGCTGCGGCGCGCGATGCTCAACCGGCCACAGCGCCGCAGCGCGAGCTTTGGGCGCTATGTCTTCGATGTGCCGACCGAGACCGTTGCCATCGATGGCCAGGCCGTGAAGCTGACGGCAAAGGAATTTGCGCTCGCACTCACGCTGTTCGAGAACATCTCGCGCCCGCTGTCGCGCAGCTACCTGCTCGATTCCATCTGGGGCCAGAGCCCGGACGCCGAAACCCGCACTCTGGATGCCCATGTGTCGCGCATCCGTTCGAAGCTCAACTTGCGGGCAGAAAATGGTTTCCGCGTGACTCCGGTGTATAGCTATGGCTATCGCTTGGAATCGACAAATGCTGCCACACATGCGTCCTTGAACGGCCCCATCGGGACGGACCAGGCGCTTGAAGGCATATAAACGCTCAACGCACCTAAACGCTCAACGCACCTAAACGCACCTAAACGCTCAACGCAACGGATCAGGAACGAAAAACACCCGACAATGCCACGCCACACGCTGACCATCTTCTGCCTGATGCTCGCCAGCACGGCGCCGATGCTCCCGGAAGGGGTTCGCGCATCGTCGCGCGCGCGGGCTGTGGCAGACGTGCAGGACGAGGTGGTGCGGTATGCGGTAAAGCCCGGCGATACGCTGCCAAAGCTTGCGGCCGCCCATTTCGTCGATCCGCAAGGCTGGCAGCAGGCGCAGACATTCAATGCGCTGTCGGCCGACGCCACGCTTGTGCCGGGCAGCATTCTGAAGCTGCGCCAATCCTGGCTGAAGGCATCGCCGATCCGCGCGGAAATCGTTGCCTGGCGCGGTGAAGTCGCAGCGGTGTCCGGCGCCGTCCGCACGCCGGTATCGGTGGGTTTGAAGCTTGGCGAGGGCGATCGGCTGGAAACCGGCGCCAACGGCTTTGTCACGATCCGGCTGCCGGATGCCAGCCTGGTGACGCTGCCATCCAACAGCCGCATCCGCATGGAGCGGTTGCGCGCGGTTTCCCTCACCCAGTCGATCGACCGCCGCTTCATGCTGGAAGCGGGTCGCTCGGAATCGATGGTCACCCCGATGACCAATGCGGCATCGAAGTTCATGATCACCACGCCGGTTTCGGTCGCGGCCGTCCGCGGCACCAAATTCCGCGTGAGCTACACGCCGTCCGAGATGAAGGCCCGCGAGGAAGTGCTGGAAGGCAAGGTGGAGGTGGGGCCGCGCGGCGAGCCTTCGGGCAAGGCCGGCGAAGTGCTGCTGCTGCCCGGCTTCGGCGCGGTTGCCGGGCCGCAAGGCGTGTCCCGTGCTATCGCCCTTTTGCCGGCGCCGGCGCTCGAGGCTCCCGCCAGGGTGCAGACGGGCGAGGCTGTCCGCTTCCAGTTGCAGACCGTTCCCGGCGCCAAATCCTATGTGGTCGAACTGGCGACCGATGCGGACTTCGTCGATCGCTTCGTCGAACTGGAAACCAGCGGCACGGATATCCGCTTCGCCGCTGTGCCCAATGGCAGCCTGCACGTGCGCATTGCCGCGCGGGACGAAAACGGCCTGACCGGCTTGCCGGCATCCTATGCTTTCGAGCGCAGGTTTGCCGGCGCGGCCGTGAGCACTCCGGAAAACGGCCAGAGGCCGGCCCTGGCGGCCAAAGACCCGTCTGGCGAAGCAAGGCCCGGGCGCGAAACACCGGGCGCTGACGAAAGCGCCGAAGAGCGCCGCCCCACGCTGCTTTCGCAGCTTGCACGGCGAGCGGAAAATGCCGTCGACGCGGCGGCCACCGTCGAGGCCGCTGGTGACGAAATCGTGGAGGAAGGCGACGCCGGCTGGGACGATGCGAACTACGAGCCGATGCGTCTGTTCGGTGACGGTGGCTCCGGCGGCGGCTACATCGAAATCGGCGGCGCCGCTCCGGTGTTCGGCGGTGGCGGCTGGCAAAGCCCCGGCAGCGGCACCGGCCCGGTCGTTCCCGAGCCGGACAGCCCGGAACCCGTTGGCCCGGATATGCCCCCGCTGGTATTGCCTCCGGTGGTGTTGCCTCCATCGGTGTTTCCGCCCGCCGTGCTGCCACCGCAAATCGTGCTGCCGGCACCATTGCCCCCCGTCGTTGATGGCGAGAGCATCGGGCAGATCGTCTTGCCAATACTGCCGGCGCCCCCGGCCGGGCCAGTGCAACCTGTGGCACCCATTCCCGAGCCGGCAGCCTGGGCATATCTGATCGGCGGCTTCGGTGCGGTGGGCCTGGCGCTTCGCCGCCGCCGCCTGCTGAAAGCCTCCCCGCCTGCCTGACGTGCAGGCTCCGCAGACGTCAATCCCGCGCGACGCCCAGCCGCGCGACACCCTGCCACGCGACACCTTGCGACAGGCGACTGGGCGCCGCGAAACACTGCGCATCCGCAGCGGCCGCATGCTGGCGGAATGGTGGAGCGTTCTGCTCGTCGCAAGCGCGCTCATCCTGGCCGTGAACTGGCTGTTTCCCCCGGTCAGGGCAGACAATCTGTTTTACGATTTCATGGTGCGGCTGAGTCCGCCGGCGCCGTCCGAAGACATCGTGATTGTGGGTATCGACAATCGCAGCCTTGCGGAACTCGGCCGCTGGCCGTGGCAACGCGCACGCCATGAGGCGCTGATCGAGCAACTGACAGCGGCAGGAGCCCGAGCGATCGGCTTCGACGTGCTGCTGATGGAGCCCTCCCCGGACGATGCGGCACTGGCCGAAGCCATCGCACGCAACGGTCGCATCGTGCTGCCACATCTGCTGGAAATACCCGGTGCCAATGGTGCGCTTTCGGCCACCACCCTGCCGGTGTCGCCGCTGGCCGAAGCCGCCTCGGCAACCGCCCATGTCGTCATCCGCCCGGATCGCGACGGTGTCGTGCGCGGTGTCGACCGGCTGGCCAGTGCCGAAGGCAGCCGCCTGCTGCACATGGCCGAAGCCGTCGTTGCCGTTGCCGGCAACGACGCGGCCGCGCTGCGGGCAGGCAATACGCCAACAGGGGGTGCAATTCTGGCACCGACTCGCGATCTGATCCGCTTTTCCGGTTCGCCGGGCGGCTATCGGCAGTTCTCTTATTCCGATGTCATGCTCGGCCGTGTCCCGGACACCTTGCTGCGCGGCCGCATCGTGCTGGTGGGGGCAACCGCTGCCGGCATCGGCGATCGCTTTTCCACCCCGATGTCCGGAACGCTGGAAACCATGGCGGGCGTGGAGCTGCACGCCAACTATCTCGATTCGCTGGTTAACGACCGGCTGATCGTGGCGGCGCCGCCGTGGGCCTGGCAAATCTTCTCGCTGATGCCCGTGTGGCTGATGATGCTGAGCCTCATGCTGCTTGGTCCGCGTATCAATCTCTGGCTCGGCCTGGTGCTGTCGTTTCTCGTCTTTGCGGTCACCGTGCTGGCGTTTGCCGGCTTCGGCTTCTGGCTGCCGCCGGCCACGGCGCTGCTGGCGCTGGCGCTGATCTTTCCGCTCTGGGGTTGGCGCCGGCTGGACATCGCCAGCCGTTACATGGTGGCCGAATTGAAGGAACTGTCATCGGAAAAGGCCATTCTGCCGCGCGAGCACCAGATGCCATCGGGGGACGCGGTGGAGCGGCAGATGATCATGATGCACGATGCCATCCGCAATGTGCGCGATCTCCGGCGCTTCATCGCCCAGTCGCTCGATCGCTTTCCCGATGCCGCACTGGTCACCGATCTTGCCGGGCGGGTGCTGATTTCCAACGATGCCGCCGACGCGCTGTTTGCTGGCCGGCGGCCCGGCGCGCTGGAAGGGCAGCAGCTCTCCGACATCTTCTCCGCGCTCGACGCAGACCCGCGCTTCCCCGATCCCCGCGCCACCGAATTGCTCACGGCGCTGGCCGAGGGCAGCCTGCCGCCCGAAGACGGCTATGAAACCCGGCTTGCCGATGGCACGTCGCTGGAGGTGCGGCTCGCCTTCTTCACCGATGCCGATCGCAAGGCTCTGGGCTGGATTGCCCGCTTTGCCGATACCACGGCGCTCAGGGCCTCCGAACGCCAGCGCGAGGACGCACTGCGCCTGCTCACGCACGACATGCGCGCTCCGCAGGCTTCGATCCTTGCAGTGCTGGAGGCCGAAGGAAGCAGCGTGCCCCCCGAGGTTGCGCGGCGACTTGCACGCTATGCGCACCAGACGCTGGGTCTTGCCGATGATTTCGTGCATCTGGCGCGGGCCGAATCCGGGCGGTTCATCGTGGAAACCTTCAACCTGTCCGAAGCCTTGCTCGACGCAGCCGACGACCTCTGGCCGCTGGCGCAATCGAAGCAGATGCGCATTGCAACCGACGTGCCGGAAGAGGAGGCGCTGGTCATCGGTGATCGCTCGCTCATCACCAGGGCGCTGGCCAATCTGCTGGGCAATGCCATCAAATACAGCGAAACCGGCACCGATGTGAAAACCAGCGTCGCACTGCAGGGCGCAATGCAGACAGTGACGATTGCCGATCGGGGGCGCGGCATTTCCGAGGCCGATCTTCCCACGCTGTTCGAACCGTTCCGCCGCCTCGCAGCACCGGAGGGAGCCGCCGCATCGTCTGCCGCGCCCGGCGCCGGCCTCGGGCTCGCTTTCGTGAAGGCCGTGGTGGAGCGCCATCGCGGCCGCGTGTTTGCAACCTCGGTCGAGGGCGAGGGCTCGGTGTTCGGGATCAGCCTGCCGGCCGCCAGGCTCTGAACCTCACGCCGCCAGCGCCTTCGCCGCCTCATAGTCCGCCTTGCCATTCGGCGCGCGGGGCACGTTCCCCACCTGCACCACCCGCTTTGGCACCTTGTAGGCGGCAAGCCGCGATTTCGCGTGCGCAATCAGTTCGGCTTCCGATACCGGCGCAGTCGATTCCACCACCGCCGTCACCGCCTGGCCCCATTTTTCGTCGGCCACGCCAAAGACCAGCGCATCTTCGATCGCCGGGTGCGTCTTCAAGGCTTCCTCCACCTCCTCGGGGAAGATTTTCTCGCCGCCCGAATTGATGCACTGGCTGCCGCGCCCCAGCAGGATGATGGCACCATCCGCCTCGATCATCGCCCAGTCGCCGGGCATGGTATAGCGTCGGCCGTCCACGGTGACGAAGGTTGTCGCCGATTTTTCCGGATCCTTGTAGTAGCCAAGCGGCACCAGCCCGGTGCGCGCGATGCGGCCCATCTGCCCCGATCCCGGCGCCACCGGCTGCATATTGTCGTCCAGCACCACCGTGTTGGGATCGTGCAGGAACCGCGTCGGCGCATCCGGTGCAGCGGCAGTGGAAACCGATGCGCCGTAGCCAAGCCCTTCCGACGAACCGTAGCTGTCGACACACAGCATGCCGGGCGCATGCGCCAGCAATCCGGCCTTCACTTCGGGCGACCACATGGTGCCCGACGATATCATCACCTGCAGACCGCCCAGCTTGCCCTTGCCGGCTTCGATGGCGCGCAGGATCGGCCGCGCAAAGGCATCACCCACGATAACGCACAAATTCGGCGCGTGGCGTTCGGAAAGCAGCAGTGCTTCCTCCGGATCGAACCCGCGCGAGGCGCTGGTGATGACGGTGCCGCCGAGCGCCAGCGTGTAGATGCCGATGAGCAACCCGGTGCCGTGCATGAGCGGCGGCAGCACCAGCGACTTGCGCCGCGCCACAGCCGACCGGGCACGGCCGATATGCTCCGCCAGCGTCGATGGCGGCGCTTCCCCGGCGATGCTGGACCCGGCGCCCATCAGCGTGAAGATCGCGCCCTGCTCCCACATCACGCCCTTCGGCATGCCGGTGGTGCCGCCGGTGTAGATGAAGAGCTGGTCACCCGGATCGTGCGCGGCAACGAAAGGCCCGGCGTCGGCATTGGCGACCGTGGCGAAATCCTGCGCCCACGCACGCGGCGTGCCATCCAGCTGCAGCCACAGCTTCACATGCGACAGGGTGGGCAGCAGCGTCTCCAGAATGTCGGCAAACTCGGCATCGAAAACCACCACCGCCGCATCGCTGTTGTCGAGAATGTAGCGCAGTTCCTCGCCCGTATAGCGGTAGTTCACGTTCACGTGCACCATGCGCGCCTTAAAGGTGGCTGCCGTCGTCGTGAGATAGGCCGGCGAATTGCGCATCAGATGCGCCACCTTGTCACCCGGCAGCGCACCGGCAGCCGCAAACGCATGCGCCAGCGCATTGCTGCGGCGGTTGAACGTCTGCCAATCCACCTGAATGTTCCCGTGGATGAGCGCCGGCGCCGATCCCAGGCTGCCGCCCAATTCCTGCAGGATGGCCCCGAAGCTCAGCATGTCGATCATCTCCCTTTTCGCGCCACTTCTCATTGCCATTGCGGGCAGCCGGCGCAACCGCCTAGATATGGGGGGAGAGGAGATGCGATGCGAGCGTGGCGGGTCGAGCAGCTGAGCGGAATATCGGCGCTCTCCCTTGTCGAAACC
>JBBRKH010000097.1:0-7483 GCA_038217965.1 Sphingomonadales bacterium
AGCGTTCTGGTTCCACCAGAACGGCCGCTCTATTTCCTTGTTTTTCCGCACGAATTTCCGTCCAAATGAATTCATTTGAACGGAACATGCTCTAGGCGCTGGCGATTTCGCCGGCCTGCTTCTTGGCAATTTCACGCTTGAGGCGACGGGCCTTCAGGCTGAGATCGTCTTCGCTGCTCTTCAGAAGCCAGGTGTCCAGTCCGCCGACATGCTCGACCGAGCGCAGCCCGTGCGTCGACACTTTCAGCCGCACCGACTTGCCGAGCGAATCCGACATCAGCGTCACATTCTGCAGATTGGGCAGGAACACGCGCTTCGTCTTGTTGTTGGCGTGGCTGACATTGTGGCCAACCATGCGGCCCTTGCCGGTGAGTTCGCAGATGCGCGACATGCAGAGTTCCTGTTCCGTTGAGCGTAAGCGGCTCTGCGCGGATGGCAGGCACCGAAGACGAAAAATGAGCGCGGGCCATAGCGGCACGGCCTCCCCGCGTCAAGTCGCCCGCCACTGTGGCGCATCCGTCACGCCTGCCGCATTTCCGGTTTCGACAGCGTCTTTTGCAGGCCCTTTCCTGCTGGACCCATCTCGCCGTGCGTGCTTAGACAACCCTCGTGCCGACCTTTGCCATACACTGCATCGACAAGCCGCTGCAACGCGAACTGCGGGCCGCGACCAGGCCCGAGCATCTCGTCTACCTGGAAACCGCGCTGCACCGCATTCTGGTTGCCGGCCCGTTGCTCGACGATGACGGTCTGCCGATCGGTTCGATGCTGCTCGTCAAGTTCCCCGATCGCAAGGCTGCCGTGGCATTTGCTGCGGCAGACCCCTATGCCCTCGCCGGTCTGTTCGCCAGCGTTGCAGTCACCGCATGGCGGCAGGTTCTCCCCAAACCGGACTGACCGGAAAGCCGTGCTTGGCAAGCGCATCCCGCGCACCGTCCACGCCCTCGAATCGATGCGCAAACCAGCCTGCCGTTTCGGCGGCAATCACATTGGCAGCGTTGTCATCGATAAACAGCGCCTCGCCGGCCGGCAGTCCGAACCGGGTCTTCGCCAGCGCGAAGATGGCCGGATCCGGCTTCACCAGCCGCTCGGCGCCCGATACCACCACATCGGCAAACAGGTCGAACAGCGGCACCGTTGGCCGGAACATGTCCCAGAACTCGGCGGAAAAATTGGTGATCGCAAACAGCGGCACACGCGCGGCCGCCAGCTCCCCCACAAGCGACGCCATTCCGGCAATCGGTTCGCCGATCGTTTCCAGCCAGCGCGGCCCATAGGCGAGGATCAGCGCACGGTGCTGCGGAAACCGCGCCACAAGCTCCGCCGATGTCTCTGCGAAGGCGCGGCCCGCATCATGCTGATAGTGCCAGGCCTTGGTTACCACCGTTGACAGGAACGCATCGAGCGCTTCCGGATCGGGGATCAGCTTTGCATAGAGAAAGCGTGGATCCCAATCGTACAGCACATGACCGACATCAAAAACGACCGCCCTCGGTCTCGTCGGCATGGCGGATGAATTCAGCCTTGGCGCGCCTTGAAGCGGCGGTTGGTCTTGTTGATGACATAGGTGCGGCCGCGGCGACGGATCACCCGATTGTCACGGTGCCGCCCTTTGAGCGACTTGAGGCTGTTGCGGATCTTCATGGTGGAACCCTAATGCAGGCTGGAAGCGGGAAAGAGCGAGGCCGTTATCGGCGAACGCCCGGAAAGTCAAACCCCCACGCGATCCCCCCAGGCGAATTGCCATGCGAATTCCCGGCAGACCCCAAGCAAACCAAGGCGCTCGAAATGTCTCGATGGTGGCGCCGCAGTTTGGCCGCTGCTAGGGCATCGTGATGGCCATAACTGTATCTTCCGCCTTCGATTCGGGCAATATCACCCTTGTCGATCAACCCGAGCCGGGCACGCTCCGCCTGCAGATCGAGCGCGATGCCGGCGGCGAATTCCTGCAGTGGTTCCACTTCCGTGTCTCTGGCGCGCGCGGCGTGAACCTTGTGCTGAAGATCATTGGTCTTGGCCAGTCCGCCTATCCTGGCGGCTGGCCGGGCTATCGCGCGCGCATGTCGCACGATCGGCAGCGCTGGGTTCAGGCGGAAACCCACTACGACGCCCAGGAGGACGGCGGCACGCTGACAATTTCAACGCAGCCCCAAACCGACAGCATCTGGCTTGCCTATTTCGCCCCCTATTCGATGGAGCGCCATCACGATCGTGTGGCAGATTTTGCCGCGCGGCCGGGGGTGACCGCGCATGTGCTGGGCGCCTCGCTCGATGGCCAGCCGATCGATTGCCTCGAAATCGGCGCTGGCCCGCGAGTCTGCTGGATCTACGCCCGCCAGCATCCCGGCGAATCGATGGCCGAGTGGTGGATGGAGGGGGCGCTGGAAGAATTGACCGATCCAGCCAGTGCAGTGGCCCGGCTGCTGCGGGCCAAGGCAAGGCTGTATCTGGTGCCCAACATGAACCCGGATGGGGCGAAGCGCGGCCATCTGCGGACCAATGCCGCCGGCGCCAATCTGAACCGCGAATGGGCCGGACCGACTGCCGAACGCTCCCCCGAAGTGCTGCATGTATTGGCCAGAATGCAGGCAACGGGCGTCGATTTCGCGCTCGACGTGCACGGCGACGAAGCGCTGCCGCACAATTTCATTGCCGGTTTCGAAGGCATCCCGTCGATCACCGGGCATCAACTCGCCCTGCTGGCCCGCTACAAGGAGCGGCTGTGCCTGCACGCCCCGGAATTCCAGACGAAGGTGGGCTATCCCGTGTCGGCGCCCGGCAAGGCCAATCTTGCCATGTCGACAAACCAGCTGGCCGAGCAGTTCGGCTGTGTTTCGGCGACGCTGGAAATGCCCTTCAAGGACTCCATCGATTGTCCCGATCCGGTGCATGGCTGGTCGCCGGACCGCTCGAAGCGGCTGGCCGTCTCCTGTCTTGCGGCACTGGCCGACATCGTCGACGATCTTCGCTGAGGGAATTTCAATGGTTCAGCTTGTGCTCGTCCGCCATGGCCAGTCGGCATGGAACCTGGAAAACCGCTTCACCGGCTGGTGGGATGTCGACCTTACCGATCAAGGCGTCGCCGAGGCTCGCCTGGCGGGCCGCGCACTGGCGGCAGCAGGGCACGACTTCGATATCTGCTTCACGTCCTGTCAGTCGCGCGCCATCCGCACGCTGAACCTGATGCTGGAAGAATTGCAGCAGCAGTGGCTGCCTGTCATCAAGGACTGGCGCTTCAACGAACGCCATTATGGCGCGCTGACCGGGCTGGACAAAGCCGAAACGGCAGCCAGGCATGGCGACGCTCAGGTAAAGGTGTGGCGCCGCAGCTTCGATACGCCGCCGCCCCCGCAGGTGGCCGGAAGCGAATATGATGTGTCGACAGACCGCCGCTACGCCGGGCTCGCCGTGCCGCAGACCGAAAGCCTGAAAGACACGATCGCGCGCGTGCTGCCTGCGTGGGACGCGCTCGTGGTGCCGGAGCTGCGAGAGAACAAGCGCGTGCTCATCGTCGCGCACGGCAATTCGCTCCGCGCGCTGGTCAAGCATCTGTCCGGCATTTCCGATGCCGCCATCGCCGAATTCGAAATTCCGACCGGCAAACCCATCGTCTATACCCTGGATGATGCGCTGCATGCAACCGGGCGCTGCTACCTCGGCGAAGCGTGACACTTGCCAAAGGCCGGCATGCGCCATTAGGTCACTGGTTTTGGGGAAGGGTTCCCGGTGGCAGACACTCCGCTGGTCGGCATCATCATGGGCAGCGCATCCGATTGGGAGACGATGCGCCATGCCGCTGAAACACTCGTCGCGCTGGATGTGGCGCACGAGGCGAAGATCGTCTCCGCGCACCGCACACCGCGCCGGATGCTGGACTATGCCGAAACCGCCGAACGGCGGGGCCTGCGGGTGGTGATTGCCGGAGCGGGGGGCGCAGCACATCTGCCCGGCATGGTCGCCAGCCTGACAGCGCTTCCGGTGCTTGGCGTGCCGGTGCAGTCGGCCGCGCTCAGTGGTATGGATTCGCTGCTTTCGATCGTCCAGATGCCAGCCGGAATCCCGGTCGGCACATTGGCCATCGGCAAGGCGGGGGCCATCAATGCCGCCCTGCTTGCTGCTGCGATGCTGGCCACATCTGATGCGCCGCTGGCGGCCCGGCTGAAAGCCTGGCGCAAGACGCAGACGGACGCCGTCAAGGACGCACCCGACGCATGATTGCGCCAGGCTCGGTGATTGGTGTGCTGGGTGGCGGGCAGCTTGGCCGCATGCTTGCACTGGCGGCCGCATCGCTCGGCTACCGGGTCCATGTCTTCGCGCCCGAAACGGAGCTTCCCGCCGCCGACGTCAGCTTCGCGGTCTCCCGAGGCAGCTATGCCGACACAGCAGCGCTTGCTGCCTTCGCCGATGCCGTCGATGTCATCACCTATGAATTCGAGAATGTGCCTTCGACCGCTGTGGCGCTGCTGGAAACGCTGCGCGCCGTGCACCCTTGCCATGAAGCACTGGATGTGGCGCAGGACCGCTGCCTGGAAAAGCAGTTCGTTCATCAGCTGGGCGGCAAGACCGCCCCATATGCCGCAATCGATTCGCTTGCCGATCTCAAGGCAGAGCTTGCGCGGCTCGGCCCTGAGGCCATCCTGAAAACCCGCCGCATGGGATATGACGGCAAAGGGCAGGTGCGGCTTGGCCACCCGTCGGAGGCGGCTGCTGCCTTCAGGGCGCTGGGCGGGGCCGACCTCATCCTTGAAGGTCTGGTGCGGTTCGATGCGGAATTCTCGATCATCGTGGCGCGCGGCGCCGATGGCTGCGAGCGCCATTATCCGGCCATCGAAAATCACCATGTCGGCGGCATCCTCTCCGAAAGCCGGGTTCCCGCCGGCGTTTCGGCCGATGCCGTGGCAGCAGCCACCAGCCTTGTGGTGCGGATTGCCGACGAGCTCGGCTACGTCGGCGTTCTCACCTGCGAATTCTTCGCCACGTCGGAGGGTCCGATCTTCAACGAAATGGCGCCGCGCGTGCACAACAGCGGCCACTGGACGATCGAAGGCGCATCGACCTCACAGTTCGAACAGCATATCCGCGCCATCTGTAGCCTGCCGCTCGGCAGCGTCGAGCTCGTCGCGCCGACCATCGGCATGCGCAACCTGCTGGGTGATGATGCCCAGGACTGGGCGGCCATTCTGGCGCAATCGGGCGCGCATCTGCATCTCTATGGAAAGGCCGCAGCAGAGCCTGGTCGCAAGATGGGGCATGTCACCACACTGACCCGTTGATCCCGCCTACTGGCACAATGCCTGAAACATGCTATTCTCCATTCCCGACGGGATGGAGGAATTCGATATGCAGCCGAATGGCATCCGCATGGTACCCGCGCTGGCGCTTGGCCTGGTGATCCTATCCACAGGCGCGCCCGCAGGCGCGGCGATCACAATTCTGGGCGGCGGGCTGGCGCGGGATTGCTATCTCTCGGCGGAGACGAAGCGTGACACCGGCAACGCGCTGGCAACCTGCGATCGCGCGCTTTCCGAAGAACCGCTCAGCCGCCGCGACCGGGCGGCCACGCTGGTCAACCGCGGCATCATCCACATGCAGGCCCGCGATCTCGATCGCGCGATCGCCGATTATGATCTCGCCATCCGGTCCGATCCGCGCATCGGCGAGGCGCATGTCAACCGCGGCATCGCGTTGCTGCACCGCGGCGGCCGTGATCAGGAGGCGATCGCCGCATTGTCCAAAGGACTGGCAATGAACCCCTCGCGCCCGGAAGTCGCCTATTACAGCCGCGCTGTCGCGCACGAGCTTGCAGGCAACACGCGCGCTGCCTACGAGGATTATCAGGCGGCTGCGGCACTGAAACCTGATTGGGCAGACCCGGTCGAGCAGCTGAAGCGTTTCTCGGTGGAACGCAAACCGGTGGGGCGCGGCTGACAGCCGAAACCCGGGGCGCATTGCAAACGATCGGGGGCAGCATCGCTGTGCGAAATGCATCCGTCGCGATCGTCGGCACGGGAGACCATATCGGAGCGGCCATCGCCCGCCGTTTCGCTCGTGAGGGTTTCATCGTGCATGGTGGCCGCCGCAATGGCGACGCGCTGCCGCCGCCGGACAGGCTGATGCATCCGGCCTCGATTGCCGAAGCATGCTGGCAGCTGCATTGCCAGCCGCGCGACGCCTGGACTCACGAGCTCGACCTCAGGCGCTATGGAGAAAGCTGGTGAGCGACGCCGAATTCCTGTTCGATTTCGCCAGCCCGAACGCCTATTTTGCATGGAAGGTGTTGCCCGGGCTGGAGGCGCGAACGGGTGTGCGGTTTCGCCCTGTGCCGGTGCTGCTTGGAGGATTGTTCAAGCTGAGCGGCAACCAGGCGCCGATGCTGGCCTTTGCCACCATTCCAGCGAAGCTCGCCTATGAGCGGCGCGAGATCGAGCGCTTCATTGCCCGCCACATGTTGCACGCCTTCCGGATGAATCCGCATTTTCCGGTCAACACGCTCGCCATCATGCGCGGCGCGGTTGCGGCTGATGCGATGCAGCTCTTGCCGACCTTTATGGCAGCGATGTTCTGCTTCATGTGGGAAGAGCCGCGCAAGCTGGATGACCCGGGCGTCGTGGCGCAGACTCTGGCCGATGCCGGGCTTCCGGCCGACACCTTGCTTGCCTTGTCGCGGCAGCCGGAAATCAAGCAAAAGCTGGCCGCCAACACGCAGTCCGCTTTCGACAGGGGCGCTTTCGGAATTCCAAGCTTCATCGTGAAAGGCGAGCTGTATTTCGGGAAAGACCGACTGGATGAGATCGAGCGCGTCTTGAAGGGATGACAAGCAGGGCGTGGGTGGGGCAAAGAGATGGAAATCCGGAGACCCGACCCATGCGCCTGACCATACGCCGCCCCGATGACTGGCATGTGCACCTGCGAGACGGTGCGATGTTGCAGGCTGTTGCGGGCTATACCGCCCGGCAGTTTGCCCGCGCCATCGTGATGCCCAATCTTGTCACGCCGATAACGACGGTGGCGCAGGCTGCTGCCTATCGCGCCCGCATCATGGCTGCCGCCGGCAGCGGGTTCCAGCCACTGATGACCTGCTATCTGACGGACACAACGGACCCTTCCGAGATCGCACGCGGCCATGCCGAGGGCGTGTTCACGGCTGCCAAATTCTATCCCGCGCACGCAACCACCAACAGCAGCGATGGCGTCACCGATGTGCGGCGGCTGGCCCAGGTGTTCAAAACCATGCAGCGGATTGGCATGCCTTTGCTGGTGCACGGCGAAGTGACAACGCCGGACGTGGACGTCTTTGATCGCGAAGCGGTGTTTATCGACACTATACTGGTGGGCCTGGTCGCGGAATTTCCTGCACTGAAACTGGTGTTCGAACACATCACCACCGCCGACGCCGTGCAGTTCGTCGAGGCTGCCGGCCCGCTGGTGGCGGCAACGATCACCCCGCACCATCTGGAAATCAATCGCAACGCCATGTTCGAAG
>JBBRKH010000098.1:0-7442 GCA_038217965.1 Sphingomonadales bacterium
AAGCCGGCCGCCACCGCAGCACCGCTCCCGCCGGACGATCCGCCAGGCGTGTAACCCGGCCGGTGCGGATTCTGGCATTGGCCGAAAAACAGGTTGTCGGTGGTCGCGCCAAGGGCGGCCTCGTGCATGTTCAGCATGCCGAGGATCACCGCGCCCGCATCCCGCAACCGCTCGACGGCCGCGCAATCGGCGGTCGCGATCCGATCGCGATAGGCGCCGATCCCGCCATGAACATGCAGACCCGCAACATCGAGATTGGCCTTGATGGCAATCGGCACGCCTTCCAGTGGCCGCGCCGTGCCCGCATCATAGCGTTGCGCGCTTGCCTTCGCCGCAGCCCGCGCGCCATCGACAGCCACTTGCGTAAATGCCTTCAGCTGCGGATCAAAGGCGGCAATCCGCTCAAGATATTGCTCGGTGGCCGCTACAACGCTCACACGCCCGGCAAGATACGCTTCGCGCAACGCCACGACGCCAAGCTGGTGCATCCGCGCCACCATCAGAGCTGGCGATCATCGATGAGGCGCAAAGGCTTTTGCCGGATATCAATCTGCGTCAGTGCCGCCGTTTCGCCGGGCGGAACCAGCACAATCTCCACTTCCACCCCCAGGCCGCGGCGCAGTGTGTCTGCAAGCAGCACGCGGTCAGCATCATTGGCCCCGCGATGCTCCAGCAACACGGTCATCGTGTCGCGAAGCTGCGCATCGCGGGTCAGGCGGCAGACATATTCGCCGGTCAGCTCGGGCCGGTTCTCGATCAGCGCGCCGATCGCATGCGGAAACACATTGATGCCCTTCAGCTTCACCATGTTGTCGGAGCGGCCGAGGAAGCCTTCGATCCGGTCGAAGACCATCCCGGTGCTGTTTCGCCCGGTCCTGAGGGCGGACACATCATGCGTGTTGAAGCGAATGCAGGGGGCCACATCGTCCTTGTAGAGCGTCGTGACGACCATGTCGCCCTTCTCGCCGGCGGCAACGGCCGCGCCGGTCTCCACATCGAGCAGCTCGAGGAAATGCGCATCCTCCCATATATAGAGGCCATCGCGGTCCGGCCCTTCGCCGGCAATG
Organism: Sphingomonadales bacterium; assembly: GCA_038217965.1. GTDB lineage: Bacteria > Pseudomonadota > Alphaproteobacteria > Sphingomonadales > Sphingomonadaceae > Sandaracinobacteroides. The sequence continues at coordinate 1,068 of JBBRKH010000098.1, forward strand.
CTGCCGGTATCGCCCACGCCATACCAGTCATAGGCTTTCGCGCCGCCCCAGGCGGCTTCGGTGGCGGTGCGGTCTTCGGTCCCCAGATGCCCGGTAATCATCCGCACCTTGATATGCTCTCCCGGGATCAGCCCCATTTCGCGCGCCACGTCGGCAAGCTTGCGCACATAGTCTACGAAGCCGACCAGGACCGTAACCCCGAAATCCGCCATCAGTTGCACCTGTGTCGCAGAGCGGGTCTCGATGCCGGTGCCGGCAGAAAGGAACAGCGAATTGGTGAAGTGGGTGTATGCCTCGCGAATATAGTGCCCGCCGTTGATCATCCCGTGGCCATAGACGCTGTGCACCACATCGGACGATTGCAGCCCCTGCCAGCGCGCCATCCGCGCCACCAGCAGATTGCCGACTTCGCGCCCTTTCGGCCCGAACAGCAGGGTCTGCGGCTTGCCGGTGGTGCCCGATGTGGTGTGCAGGATGGCGGGCGGGCGGTCGGCGCCGCCCAGCCCGGCGAAGTCGCCCAGTGGCGGGTGTGCGGCGATGGCGGCCATCAGATCGGATTTGTCGTAGCTGGGGAGTTTGCCGATATCATCGAGGCTGCGGATATCGCCCGGCTCGATGCCGGCCGCGCCCCAGTGCCGCCGATAGAAGGGAATCTGCCACCCTCGCGCCATCAGCTTTGCGAACTGTGCATTCTGGATGGACCGCAGCTCGTCGCGCGACATGCCCGTGTAGCGGCGGGTGAAGGCCTCGCCGATCGGGTAGTCGGCCAGGATTGCGCGATGATCGAGCGCTTCGAAATAGCTGGGGTAGGTCATGGCGTTCCTGTGAGGCCGGAGAGAACGGGCTTGAACATGTCCGGCGCCGATATCAGCTCGAGCGCAAGCGCCCGCTTGCGCTGCATCGGAACCTCAGACCTGCTGCCGGGCGCACCGGGGGTTTTCGATATGGTCTGCTCGATTGTGCTGCCATCAGCCAGCGTCAGCGAGAAGGATTGCGGGGAGAGCGCGTTCGGATCTGTCGTTTTGTCGTCAACCATTCGAAGGCGCTCGCCGAGCGCCCGCAGTGTCGGGCATGCGAAGGCTTGCGGCACGAAGCGGCGCGGATCGATGCGTCCATCGTGCAGCATGAGCGCTGTCAGGAACGGCAGACACAGCCGCGCCGTCGCCGGAGACATCGTCTCCGTCCACCGGCGGCCCACCAGCCGCATCACCAGGGGCGGCACACGCGCTTCGATCCGCACCACATCGGCAGCATCACGGCCGTGCAGCATGCCCAGCGTTGCGTGACTGGCGCGCCCGCAGGGCCAGGGCTTGAAGCTGATTTCTGCAATACGCCACCGCACACCGAGGCTGGGCGTCACATCGCCTGGCGTTCCCTCCTCGAACAGCCTGAAATAGCCGAACGGTCCCTCCAGCGGATCGCGCGGACCGCTGAGGCCGGCAGCCACCAGATCGACCGCCATCACCGCGGCGCGCGCAGCGTTGGCGATTTGCAACGGCAGCGCGATCGAGCCTTCCAAATGCGCCTGCATGGTGCCGGCCGCGAAGCTGTAGGCAAGGCCGAGCACCTCGCAATACCGATCGGGCGCAATGCCGGCGATGCGGGCGCAGGCGAGGCTTGCGCCGAGCAGGCCGGCGGTGGCCGGGCGAAAGAATTTCAGTGGCGAGGCAGCGGCGACGCCCAGTGCGCAGGCTATTTCCACTCCCACGACCAGCGCCGTGAGTGCATCTTCGTGCGAGACATTCCCCTTTGCGTGGGCGGTGGCATGCAGCGCCGCCGTCACCACACTCATTGCGTGCACCACGGCCGGTTCGTGCACGGCGTCCCATTCCAGGCAATGGATCTGGAAACCGTTGACGAACGCAGCCCCTGCTGCGGGCAAGGTGCCGGTCCGCCCCAGCAACGGCACCGCGCCGTCTTTGCCCCAGCGCGATGCCGCCGCCACAACCGCATCGGCATCGGGCGCCGTTGCTCCGGCCGCACCGACCAGCAACGTGTCGTCCAGCAGGTCGCGGGCTGCGCTGGCAACGGCGGCCGGCAGCGGCGGCGGCGCGGCGGCGAATGCCAGCAGTTGCTGCGTCGGCGTCATCGCAGCCAGCGCTCCAGTAGATCGATCAGCGGCAGCGCGGGCGCCGCATCGGGCGCGCCGAGAACCAGGGCCAGCGCGGCGTCAGCCTCGTGCGCCGGCAATCCCCCCCACGCCACCAGCGTTCGCAGCTTCGATGCGATGCCCGCCTCATCCAGCGGCCGCTCCGGATCGCCCCAGGCATCCATGACCTCGGATGCCTGTCCGCCTGCCGTCACCCGCGCGCCGAAATGCGCTGGATAGGCGGTGTCGAATGTCGCATTCCGCCGCAGCAGCACCCGTCCCCGAGCGATGGCGATGGCCTCGTCATGGATGGCGGCCGGCTCGAAGTCGGCCAGCGTCGGCCGCCCTCGAACGGCCACGACGGCAAGTGCATGCTGCAGGCTGAACTTCGCTTCGCCGGTCGTCTGCGGTTCGGGCCTGTTGCAGAAGGTCAAAGCGTCACCGTAGGTTTCCACCATTACCGGTCCGGCTGCCAGGGCTCCGTGCGGCAGCAGCAGGGCAGCGTCGATCGCCGGGTGCGCATGGCGACAGGCGCCCCACGGCTTGAAGCTCACCTCTGCCATGCGCCATCCGGGCAAATCCTCCCGCACCCTGTCCGGCGCAGGCGCGCGCGTTGCTGCCGCATACAATCCCTGCGGGCCCTCCAGAATGAAGCGCGGCCCTGCACACCCCTGTCGCGCCAGCCGCGCGTGCCACAGGCTGGTCAGCGCCGCCTGCGCTGCATGCACGGCCTTGGTCATTGCAGCCGGCTCGTGGCGCACCTGCCACAGCCCGCCGGCAAGCGAGCCGGAGTGCCCGAGCGCCCACACCGTCCGCTCCGGATCCAGGCCAAAGACGGAGGCCGCTGCTGCCGCGCCACCAAAGCCACCGGCGGTCGCCGTCGGGTGCCAGTGGGCATAGTGGTGCCTGTCGAGGCTGCGGCCGACGCGGATCATCGCTTCATAGCCGCGCACCGCACCGTCCAGCAGTGCCGCCATCGCGCAGCGCGCTTCGCGCGCCGCGCACATTGCTGCCGTCCACACGACCGGTCCGGGATGCAGCCGGCTCGTGCGGTCGACATCGTCCATTTCCAGCAGATTGCCAAGCAGCCCGGCGCGGGTCAGGGCATCGGGTTCCGCGCGTGCCGCAATGATGCCAAGCTCGCTGGCTCGGGCGCCCGCCACACAGCCCAGCCAGTCCAGCAGGTGCAGCCGCGCGCGCGCGCGATCAGGCGCGCAAACCGGCCGCGCAAGATGTTGCGCAAGCGCTTCTGTCAGCGACTGAACTTGTCCGGACATTTGATTGCCCTACTTCCCATGACCGCCTATGTGCAAGGCGAGAGAGGGACACGGATTTGCAGCAGGCAACAGGCGCGGCAGCGGGCGCTCGGGAACCGGGTCAGCGGGCACGCTATTTGCAGCTTGCGGCCGAACTGCGCGCCGACATTGCCGACGGACGCTTGAAGACGGGCGATCTGATGCCGACGGAATCGCAGCTGACGACCCGCTTCGGAGTGTCCCGTTTCACCGTTCGCGAGGCGCTGCGGCAGCTTGCCATCGACGGGCTCGTCCGCCGCAAGCGTGGATCGGGCACCATCATCACCGATGACAGCCCGATTCTGGAGCAGAGCTTTTCCGACACCCGCTCCATCCTGCAATATGCCGCTTCCTCCACCTTCCTGATCGAGCCGCCGCGCCTGATGCATCTGCCGCCGGCCATGGCGCGCCTGCTGAAGCGCCCCGAAGGCGAGCCGTGGCACCATATCCGAGGGCTGCGCATCATGGACGCAGCGCCGGAGCCGATCGCGGTGACCGACGCGTTTATTCACACCCGATTTGCGGCCCACATCGCTGCGCTGCAGTCCGGGCAGGAGGCGCTGTTCAGCCAGCTGCAGCGGCTCGCGGGCTTGAGCGTGGGCAGGGTCACGCAGGAGATTCAGGCGGTCGCGGCGACCGGCACGGAGGCGGCAGCGCTGCATATTCCGTCGCGGTCCGCGTGCCTTCGCATACTCCGGCATTATTTCGACGATTCCGGCGCGGTTGCCGAAATGTCATGCTCGGTTCATCCCGGGGAGCGTTTCAGCTATACCATGGCGATCGAAGGCTGAAGGGACAATTGATGCGGGGTTTGCGATGGGCAATGGCGGCTGCGGCGCCGGTTTTCCTGCTGGCGGCAACACCCGCCCTCGCACAGGACGGCAATTATCGCTCCCGCACGATGCTTGTTTTCGGCGATGACCCGTGCCCGAAATCGGCAAACCCGGATGAAATCATCGTGTGTGCCAGGCGACCGGAGGAAGAGCGGTTCCGGATTCCGAAAGATCTGCGCGAGGCCGACAGGGCAGCCGAAATTTCCCGCGCCGACAATGTTTCGTCCCAGCGCGCCGAGCTGGCCAGCGGACGGCCTTCCGCCACCGGCATTGGCTCCTGTTCGTCGGTCGGCCCCGGCGGCATCATCGGCTGCACGCAGGGCCTGAATGTCGGTGCCGCAGTGCGAACGGTGATCGATGCCGCCCGAACAGCGACCGAGCCTACGGACGATTAGGGCGGGCACTCGCCCGGCCCTGGGTCAGGATCCTGGGGTACTGACCTTAGTATTCCCGCTGAAAGCGCAGGTTCGCGCTGCTGTCGCCGGCGCTGGAAACCTCGATGAACAGGCTCCAGATGCGAGACAGGGTGAGCTGCACGTTGGTCAGCGTGTTGCCCTGCGAATCGGTGACCACTTCAACGTAGATGTTCCGGGTGATGCGCTTGCCGATGGCGAGGCCGGCTCCCATGCCGGTGGTACTGTTTTCGCCGACCAGCCGCAGGCGATCGACGCCGACCGAGCGGCGCACCTTGCCCATGGTATCGACGCCGCTCTGCAGGCCGGCGACGGCGGTTGCCAGCTGCACGGCTTCGGTGACGCTGAGGTCGGCGATAGACGAGCCGAACAGCAGGCGTGCGAGGATCTCGTCTTCCGGCAGGCTGGGGCTCGAGCTGAAGGCGACTTCGGGGCGCGTCGCAGTTCCGGAAATGGTGACGAAGGCTGTCACATCCTCGGTAACCGTCTGCGCCTGGATGTTGATGCTGCTGTCCAGCGGCTTGCCGTTGAAGGTGACCCGGCCGGTGGTGATCTGGAAATCGCTGCCGGCAAAGGAAAACTCACCGCGCGCCAGATTGGCGGTGCCCACGATCAGCGGCTGACGGGCGTTGCCCCGCACGCGAAGATCCGCCTGCCACACACTGTCCAGCCCCATGCCCTCCACCTGCACCCGATCGTCGGCGCGGATGCGCACGTCGAGCTGCAGCGCGGTCGCTGCAAAGCTGCGCTCCGGTTCGGGCACCCGGATTTCGCCCTTGCGGCGGACGTTGAGCGTTGGAATCTCGCCGGATTGCATCTGCACCAGCTGCACGCGCGCCGAATCGACCGTGAGATCGCCGGCGATCGTGGCGCCGGTTCCTTCGCCCTTCACCGTGATCGGCCCGGAAAGCGTGAATTCGAGCGTGTCGCTGTTGGCCAGCCGGGCCTGCTTCAGATCGAGCCGCAGGTCGATCGATCGCTCGTCTCCAAGGGCGAAGTTGATGTCACCGCCGCCTTTCAGCGTGCCGCCACCGGCGTTTCCTTCCAGATTGGTGATGCGCAGACGCGGGCCCGTGAAAGCGCCATCGAAATTGATGCCGGTGATGTCGGTGCCAAGCGCGAAGTTTCGATAGATGATCCCGCGTCCACGGGCGATGCCGCTGAGCTGCGGATTTGCCGCCGTGCCGGCAAAATCGGCTCCCACGGCGATCGATCCTTTGAGTTCCTGCCCTTCCAGACCGAACAGCGCCCACAGCGGATCGACGGGCCCGTTGTAGCGGATGCCACCGCTCAGCCGCCCGGCCATCAGCCGCGCCACGGGATCATCGCCGGCGCCTTCACCCACCCGCAGGACAAGCCGGCCAAGATCATTGCCCTGCCAGTCCATCCGCGCGCCCAGCACCAGGCCGTCGTTGCCGCTGGTGGCTGCCAGGCGAACATCGACCGGAATGGAAATGCCGGTGGCGCCGGCGCGGGTCAGCTTGGCGATGGTGAGGTTGGCCGCGCCCTGCGGCACCCGGTCGCCCGCGTCGATGCGGATGTTCACTTGCCCGGATGCCTTGCCGGAAAGCCCCAGACCGGGTTGGAAGATGTTCGCCAGCGCCATGTCCACGTCGGTCAGCACTATCCGCAGTTGGCGATCGCTGCCCCATTGGCCAGCGATATCCAGCTGTCCGGAAGGCAGCATGATGCGGGCCGGCAGCAGCTCCCAGCCGCCGGAGGTGCGCATGATGCGGGCCGGATTG
>JBBRKH010000099.1:0-7431 GCA_038217965.1 Sphingomonadales bacterium
ATGTCGACGAGGTTGCCCAAACCGTGTTCATAAGGGAAAATCACGACGGCCAGGGCCCGGTGGTGTGGCTGTTTGAAGGCATTGACTCGGGCAACTGGACCATCACCGTGCGGGTCAACAACGTGTCGCCCGAGGTGTGGAATTCCTTTGGATTCGAGCTGCTGAACGATGATTACAGCGAGTCCGATGACAGCGACGGGCTGAGCTTTGACCAGGGTGGCAGCATAGCACGCACTTCCACGGCATTTGCGACGCTGTTTGTGGATGAGGTGAGTTCGCGTGACTATCTGAACTGGTATGACGGGGTGATCGGCACTGGCGGCGGTGCGGCCGATTTCGGCTTCGGGATTGACCCGCCCGGCGATCTTTCGTCTTTCTACCTGGTGCACACACCAAATGTGGCTCGGGTTCCGGAACCGGCTGCTTGGGCGATGCTGATCGCGGGCTTCGGTCTGGTTGGCAACGCGATGCGGCGCAAGGCGCTGCTCATCTGAATTGCGGCCATTTGATCTGCGGCACCCGGAAGGCCGCCCGCTGCTATCGAGAACGATAGCAGCGGGACAGCTGTTTCCGACCCTGCTGCTGCCAGTGGCGAGGGGGTGTTCGCCACCGACTGAGAAAAGTTACGCCAAGCCTTACATTTTGTTTAGTCACAAAGTGTGACATGCACAGAATTCAGATTGCAACCGGCAGCAGCAGCTCGCCTTCCAGCGTCCGGTAAAAGCAGCTCGCGGCTCCTGTGTGGCAAGCCGGGCCGGCCGGAAGTGCCAGCAAATGCAGGCAATCCTGATCGCAATCGACGCGGATTTCGCGCACGGTCAAAACATGCCCGGAGGTTTCGCCCTTCATCCAGAGCTGTTGCCGGCTGCGCGACCAGAAGTGCGCCCTGCCCGTCTCCCGGGTTTTCGCCAACGCATCGGCGTTCATGTGCGCCACCATCAGAAGCGCGCCGGTTTCGGCGTGCGTTATCACGGCAGTGAGCAGGCCGTTTGCATCGAATTTGGGCGTGAAAGGCTCTGCCATGCGCTGCGCGTTACCAACTTATGACGGTTTGCCTAGCGACAAATCCCGATCGAGCCCCTAAATGGCCGGCAAGCGAGCGGCTGCAAGGCGATTATCCGATGACCAATCACGGTGGCAGCACCAAACTGCTGACGACGCATCCTTTCGATGACGACAAGTTGCGCGAGGAATGCGGCGTGTTCGGCGTGTGGGGCGGCGCGCAGGCCGCCGCCATGGTGGCGCTCGGCTTGCACGCTTTGCAGCACCGCGGGCAGGAAGCCGCCGGGATCACCAGCTTCGACGGGCACGAATTCCATTCGCACCGCGCCATGGGCCATGTGGCGGGCAATTTCGACAAGCCTGACATCATCGACATGCTGTCCGGCGACGCTGCCATCGGCCACAACCGCTATTCCACCACCGGCGAAACGGCGATGCGCAATGTGCAGCCGCTGTTTGCCGAGCTGGCGACAGGCGGCTTTGCCGTTGCCCACAATGGCAACATTTCCAACGCGATGACGCTGCGTCACGAGCTGATCCGCAAGGGCTCCATCTTCCAGTCGACCAGCGACACCGAAACCATCATCCACCTGGTTGCCACCTCCACCCAGCGCACCCTGCTCGATCGCTTCATCGACGCTCTGGAGCAGGTGGAGGGCGCCTATTCGCTGGTCTGCCTGACAGCGCAGGGCATGATTGGCTGCCGCGATCCGCTCGGCATCCGGCCGCTGGTGCTCGGCCGGCTCGGTGAAACCTGGATTCTCGCCTCCGAAACGGTGGCGCTGGATGTGGTCGGCGCCAGCTTCGTGCGCAGCATCGAGCCGGGCGAGCTCGTGATCATCGACGAATCGGGCCTGCATTCGCTCACCCCCTTCAAGCCGATGAAGCCGCGCCCCTGCATCTTCGAGCAGGTCTATTTCTCCCGGCCGGACAGTTTTTCCGATGGCCAATCGGTGTATCAGGTGCGCAAGCGCATCGGCGCCGAGCTGGCCGCCGAAGCCGGCGTCGATGCCGACATGGTGGTACCGGTGCCCGATTCCGGCACTCCCGCCGCAATCGGCTATGCTCAGGCCGCCGGCATTCCGTTCGAGCTTGGCATCATCCGCTCGCACTATGTTGGCCGCACCTTCATCCAGCCGGGCGACCAGATCCGCCACCTGGGGGTGAAGCTGAAACACAACGCCAACCGGGCGATGATCGCCGGGCAGCGCCTCGTCCTCATTGATGATTCGGTGGTGCGCGGCACCACCTCGGTGAAAATCGTGCAGATGCTGCGCGATGCTGGCGCGAAAGAGGTGCACCTGCGCATCGCCTCGCCGCCCACCCGCCACAGCTGCTATTATGGTGTCGACACGCCGGAAGCCTCCAAACTGCTGGCGCACAAGATGGATGTGAATGCCATGCGGCAATATATCGGCGTCGAAAGCCTGGCGTTCATTTCCATCGATGGCCTCTATCGCGCGTTGAACGAGCCGGCGCGCCTCGCCAACCAGCCGCAATTCTGCGACGCCTGCTTCACCGGCGACTATCCCACCCGGCTGACCGACAAGGAAGGTACGCGGTCGTCACCGCAGCTGGCGCTGCTGCATGAACGGATGGGCTAGGCGTGCTGTGGCACGCTGCCGTCGTCGCCCCGAAGTCCGCAGAACAGGTCGGATCCTGACCGCGAACAACCGCGCCATCGCAAAACCGGGCGCCGAACTTGCCGGTTCGGCGCGACGCCGCTAGTCGCATGACCATGAGCGAAAATTTGAAAACCGCAGTCGTCAGCGGCGCATCGCGCGGCATCGGAGCAGCCCTTGCCGTTGAACTGGCAAAAACCCACCATGTCATACTGACCGCACGCACCGAGGCCCGCCTCGTCGAAGTGGAAGATCGCATTCACGCCGCCGGCGGCACCGCGACCATCGCGCCGCTCGACCTCACGCAGCATGACGATATCGACAAGCTTGCCCAGGCCATCGGCGGCCGCTGGAGCAGCATCGACCTGCTGGTGCTGAACGCGGCCATGCTGGGCACGCTGTCGCCGCTCGGCCATGTGGCGCCGAAGGAATTCGAAAGCGTGATGGCGCTGAATGTCACCGCGCAGTGGCGCATGATCAGGGCGTTCGATCCCATGCTGCGCCGCTCGCGCGGCGATGTTGTGCTGCTCACCTCCAGCGTTGCAGCCGGCGGCCGTGCCTATTGGGGGCCTTATGCCGCTTCGAAGGCCGCACTCGAAGTGCTGGCTGGCAGCTATGCCGACGAGATGCGGGCGCTCGGGGTCAATTGCCTGATCGTCGATCCCGGCGGCACCCGCACGGCAATGCGCGCGAGAGCCTTCCCCGGCGAAGATCCGGCCGCGTTGAAAGGCCCGGAAATCGTTGCGGAAGCCATCGCCGCGCAGATCGCTGAAGGCCTTGCGCCCGGCCTGAGCAGGATCCGTGTCGGCGCCGACGGTGTGGTGGCAGTGCCGGCCTGAAGCGCCTCGGCGGCCCCGCGTTCCCGCCGTCGTCACGTCTCCGGCCCGACCCATCGCCTCCGGAAAGCACTGCGGAATCAGCAACCTGAACCGCCGTCTACCCCCGGCCCGCGCCCACCTCTCCTATGGCCGCGACGCCTCAAGGGCTTCGCGCAACATCGCCTGGTGCTCTGCTGCCAGCGGCAGGCGGAAATCGCCGGGCGGGGCAACCAGCGCGGCGCGGGCATAGGCTTGGCGGCTATCGTCGGTGCGACCGGCAAGGCGCAGGCTGGCGGCAAGGAACAGATTGTTCATCGGGATTTCGCCGGCCAGCTGCGAGGCCTCCAGCAGCAACGCAACAGCGGCATCATGCCGGCCCTGCAGCATGCGGGCGGCGCCGAGGAACCCGAGCAGGATCGCTCGCACCGACATGCGCTGATCGAGGCGGCGGGCCGTTTCGAAGCATGCCGCAGCCTCGTCCAGGCGGCCGGCGATCAGCCGCACCTGGCCGCACCAGAGATGCGCCGGGGCAAAGCCGGGCGCAAAGGATAGCACACGGTCGGCCAGCGCGATGCTGGGCTCCACCGGTTCGCCGCAGCTGGCCAGCATCACGGCGGAAATGCCGGTCGGAAAAGGATCGCTGTCGGTCAGCCGCAGCGCACGTCCGGCGTGCTCCACCGCCGCTACGCGATCGGCGTCGGTGCTGCCGGAATGGCCGTTGTACCAGAGATTGGCGTGCGCCAGCGCCAGCAGCGCCAGAATGTCGGCGCGCGGAGGCGCCGCATCGGCCATTGGATGCAGCAGCGCGATGCACGCTTGATACCCTTCACGCTGCATCCGGTTGCCGGCCTGGGTGGCGCGCATGATGCGGAACTCCAGCGCTTCGCTGTCGGCCGCACCGGCAGCGCGCTCGATGCGCGCCCGGCGGACATGCGCCTCGACGCTGGCGGACACCTGCTCGGTGACCCGGTCTTCCAGCTCGAACAGCTCTTCCGCGCTGCCTTCGAAGCGGTCGCTCCAGAGCTGCGTGCCGTCGGCGGCGACCAGCAGCCGGGCGGTCGCGCGGATGCGGCCTCCGGCCTGGCGAGCCTGCAATTCAACGACATATTCCGCGCTGTCGTCCGGACGGTCGCGGATGATCAGGGCGGAGTGCCGCCCGATGGACGCCGCCAGCTCGGCCGCCAGATCATCGGCCAGCGGAAAAGGTGGCCCCACCGTCCGCACGGCAACGGTTGCGGGGCCAGCGGGAGACGCGGAAACGACCGGCGCAGGCCGGGCAATCGCCCGCGCTGCCGCCGCTGCCGACAGCGGCCGGGCGCCGGTGAGCGCCGACAGGCTTTCGAGCACCTTGCGCAACGCGGGCGCGGCCGGATCGCCGGCCCAGCCGATCATATCGGCGCACTGGATCTGATTGAACGGCAGTGGCAGCGATGCACCATCGAGCGTGAGCTGCACCAGCTTCGCCGCCTCGCGGGCCATTTCCGCCTCGGCGCGCACCCACTGCGACCGGGCGGCCTCGGCCGACCACATGACGAGCACGGCAGACGCTTCGCGCAACCGCTCCTCGATGACATCGCCGAACGAGCGATGCGGCGGCAGATCATCGTCACGCCAGACGCCGAAGCCCCGCGCGCGGAGCAGATCGGCCATCGCCTGCGCCTGCGGCGCAGTGGGGCGGGCATAGGAAATGAACACTTCGGTCAATCGTTGCGAACCCAATACATGTCGCTTCAGGTGGCGCGCCAGATCTCTTTTCCAAGATCCATCGTGAAGTCGAATTCCACCCAGAAGCCCTGCCCGACAGCTTGCGGGCCTGCCGGGATGCCCAATTCCTGCGCCATCGGCAAGCTGGCATAGCTGCTGATATCGACCGTGTAGTGGTTGCGCGTGATGCCTGCTGCCTTGAGCTTGTCCACCGTGCTTTTGGCCTCGACGATGGCCTGATAGCAGGCGGTGGTCGGGTCGGCGGCGTCGGGAAACTGCTTCAGAAAGGCCATGGTGACGCTGCCGCCGCCAAAGGCGGCTGCGATGCGGCCCGCAACCTCGCCGGCACCTTCGGCCATGTCGTCGAAAATCTGCTCGGCAAAGCGCTTGAGATCGCCCAGAATTCCGCCGCCGCCGGGCTTCAGGATCGGCGAGATCGTGGCGATATGCGCCCAGCCCGCCTCGGTTGTCGGCGCGAAGGTTTTCAGCGCATAGCCTTCTGCGTGAAAGGTCCGCGCGGCTGCCGGATCGGCCGTCTGCGGCGTGAAATCAAAGCGGCCGGTCTGTTTCGGGAAGCCCCACACCTCGCGTCCGCCCGCCATGGCCGCCGCCACGTCGACAAAAAGATACAGCGGAATCATACGGATGGCGAACAGGCCGTCGCCTTCGCGAACAGCCGGCACCCACAGGCCGAAATCGATTTCGGTTGCCCAGCCGTTGCGCCTTTCCAACATGTCTGTTGCAAAGATGCGGGTGATTTCGGCCGCCCCGAGGACGACCCGGTTGCCCAGCATCCGGAAGCGGACCCGGCCACCGGAGGGCGTTGCAAACATCGCATCCAGCATTGTCTGACACTTTGCCGTGCTCGCCGGGACCATGAAGCTGGTGAGGCGCACACCGGTTGCCTTCAGCGGTCCCAGCGGATCGATGCGGTTGCCGGTAACGACGAATGGCGGATTGCTGGTCATGGGCGGGCGTCCTTCGGGGTGATCGGCAACGGCGGCAGCGGCCCGGCGCCGATGCTGGCGAGCAGGCGTTGCGCGTCGGCCGCATGCAGCCCGGCGGCACCCGATGCGGCAAGCGCCGCGTGCAGCCGGGCTTCGTCCCACGGCATGCCGAGCGCGTGTGCCTGTTGCACGCCGAGCAGCCAGCGCTTGCGGGCCGCCGCCATCCGGCCGTTCAGCGCCAGCAACTGGCCTTCGTGCAGCCGCGCCAGCGGGCGGGCGATCGGAAAGATGTCGGCATATTTGCGCAGCCGCCTGACCGCCCGCTCGGCAAGCGGGGCCATGCGGCGATCGCCAGCCGCCAGCAGCTGCATGATGATGTCGGCGGTGGCGCCGAAGGCATCCACCGATGCGAACTGCGTAGGCGCCCTTTCCTGTGCCTGCACCAGCGCTTCGGCACGCTCTGCAACGCCATCGGACACGCCGAGTGCCATGCGATATTGCGCCAGCAGGGCATCCAGGGTGAAGATGGTCTGCGCCTCGTTGCAGCGGCTCAGCAGACGCAGGCCCGCTTCGATGCGTGCCACCGCGCCCGCAATATCCCCTGCCTGCCAGTCGATCCGCCCGTGATGCAGCTCCGCCCACATCAGGAACTGGTCGTCCTGCAACGATTGGCCGAGCATCTGCAATGCTGCCGCATGCGTGCGGGACGCTGCGAAATTGCCCTGCCAGAGCTCGAACATCGCAGCGATCGACAGCGCCATGCCGGCATTGCGCTCGGACGGATCCTTGCCGTTGAGCGCGACCGAGGCCTCCACGAACGGCCGCCCTTCCTCCCAGCGGCCAAGCGATGTGGCCAGCATGGCCTTGGCGCCGTGCACGCGGTGCAGGCCATTGTAATCCTGCCGCGCTTCGCAATCGACGCTGGCGCGATCTAGGCAGAAACGCGAAATGCGCTCCAGCTTCGCGATGCCGGCGATATAGCCGACCAGACCATAGGGCCGGGCGGCGATCGACAGGTCGCCGGTGCGCTCGGCCGCCCGCGCAGCAAACAGGCTGAGCGCAACCGGCTGCACCGGGCTGCCTTCGAGCAGAAAATACAGATCGGACGCGCGGGTTGCCGCCTCGCAGCGCAGCCGGTTTTCCGTGCGGCTGCGGATCGAGGTTCGTTCCCTTGCACGGAACCTCGGCAGCAGCACGGTGGCTGCAAGCAACGCTGCTTCGCGCAGCGCCATTGCGCTCCAGCCTGCCTTGCCTGTTGGTGTGCCGCGCCAGAGCCCGTCGAGGCACTGCAACGCCGGCCCCAGAGCGTTGTCATAAACGCCGATGCTCATCTGCGCA
>JBBRKH010000100.1:0-7343 GCA_038217965.1 Sphingomonadales bacterium
GGCCCCTGGCTGGTCACCCCCGACGAGGTTGGCGATCCGCAGTCGCTCGACCTGTGGCTCGACCTGAACGGCCGCCGCATGCAGACCGGCAACACCCGCACCATGGTGTTCGGGGTGGCGCAGATCGTCGCCTACCTCAGCCGCTTCATGACGCTGGAGCCCGGCGACATCATCACCACCGGCACCCCGCCCGGCGTCGGCCTCGGCCAGAAACCCGAACCCGTCTACCTCCGCGCCGGCCAGACCGTGCGGCTCGGGATCACCGGCCTCGGCGAGCAATGCCAGCGGACCGTGCCCGCGTAAAGAATGCTCCGTTCAAATGAGACCATCTGGACGGAAATCCAGGCGGAAAAACAAGGAGATAGGGCGGCTGGTGGAACCAGAACGCGACTCGCGCTAGCCGCGCCAGGCGCTACCGTTCGGAAATGCATATGCCGCGCGGCTCTCCGCCTTCATTTCCACGCTGAAGCCGGGCATTTCCGGTGCCAGATAGCGGCCGTTGGCGATGCGGATCGGGTCCACGAAATGCTCGTGCAGATGGGCGGCGTGCTCGATCATGCGGCCTTCGGGCGAGGCTGCCACGCAGGCCGCGTCGAAGAAAGACAGGTGCTGCACATATTCGCAAAGGCCGACGCCCCCGGCGTGCGGGCAGACGGGTGTGTCGAAGGCAGCCGCGAGCAGCAACACGGCGAGCACTTCGTTGACGCCGCCCAGCCGGCAGGCATCGATCTGCACCACATCGATGCTGCCAGCCTGCAAAAACTGCTTGAACATGATGCGATTGTGACAATGTTCCCCGGTCGCCACGCGAACGGGGGCAACCGCCTGCCGGATGCGCGCATGGCCCAGGATATCGTCGGGGCTGATTGGCTCTTCGATCCAGTAGGGGTTGAAGGGCGCCAGCTGCCGCACCCAGTCGATCGCCTGGTCCACCTCCCACACCTGATTGGCATCAATCATCAGCAGCCGCTCCGGCCCCAGCACGTCGCGCAGCGTCGCGCAGCGGCGGATATCGTCCTGCACATTGCCGCCCACCTTCATCTTGATCGCCGACCAGCCGTCGGCGATGGCGGCGCTCGCCAGCGTGCGTATCTTGTCATCGGAATAGCCGAGCCAGCCGGCCGACGTCGTGTAAGCGGCGTGACCATCGGCCTGCAGCCGAGCAATCCGGGCCGGCTTTTCCGGCAGATTGCGGCGCAGGATGTCCAGCGCGCGTTCGGGCGGCAGGGCATCGGTGATGTGGCGAAAATCGATCGCGCCGACAATCTGCTCGGGCGCCATGTCGGCCAGATAACGCCACAGCGGCTTGCCCGCGCGCTTGGCCAGCAAATCCCACACCGCGTTGACAATGGCCGCCGTCGCCATATGCGATATGCCCTTTTCCGGCCCCAGCCAGCGCATCTGGCTTTCGCCCACCAGGCTGCGCCAGAAGCCGGCCAGGTCATTCTCGATCCCGTCCAGCGATCGGCCGGCAACCTTGGGCAGCAACGCCTCGATCGCTGCCACCACAAGGTCGGTGCCGCGGCCGAGCGTGAAGGCCAGCCCATGGCCCTCCAGCCCCGGCTCGCTGGTCGAGAGAATGACGTAGGCGGCGGAATAGTCCGGGTCCGGGTTCATCGCGTCCGAGCCATCGAGGTAGCGTGAAGTGGGAAACCGGATGTCGGCGGTGCTGGTGCCCGATATCACCGCCGAGGCCCCCGTCGCACGCGGGGAGAAGGAAGTTGTCATCCAGCCGTCCTTGTGGTTTGCTATAGAAATGAATTGCTATTTCACCAATGAACCACAGTCTCCCGAGTTTGTCATCCGCCGAATTCCGGCATCGGAGCGCTGGTGACCGCCGGTCCAGCGCCCCTGATGACGCGGCTGGGCCTCGGCTGCGCGACCATCGGCAACCTCTATGCGCCCATGCGCGATGCCGACGCACAGGCCGTGCTTGCCGCCGCACTCGGCTCCGGCGTCCGCCATTTCGACACTGCACCCTTTTACGGGCACGGCCTGAGCGAATCGCGCATCGGCCATTTTCTGCAAGGCACCACAGCCGACGTCCGCATTTCCACCAAGGTAGGCCGCAGCCTGGCGCAAGGTGAACCACCGGGCGATACAGGATTTGTGAACGCCACCACCGCGCGCCCCTATTTCGACTACAGCGGCGATGCCGTGCGCCGCCAGGTGGACGAAAGCCTGCACCGCCTCGGACGCGATCGCGTCGACACCCTCTTCGTGCACGACATCGGCGCGCTGGTGCACGGGCAGAACCACCCGGCGCGCTTTCGCGAAGCCATGAACGGCGCCTTCCCGGCACTTGCCGGGCTGCAATCCGCAGGCGTGGTGGGCGCCATCGGCATCGGCGTCAACGAAACCGCCGTCTGCCTCGAGACGCTGGCGGAAACCGGGCTCGACGTCATCCTGCTGGCCGGGCGCTACACGCTGCTGGAGCAGGCACCGCTGGACGACCTGCTCCCGCTGTGCGCCGCGCGCGGCGTCCGTGTCGTGGTCGGCGGGCCCTACAACTCCGGCGTGCTGGCGGGCGGCACGCACTATAATTACGGCGCCGTGCCGCCCGAGGTGCGGGCGCGCGTGGCCGGGCTGCAGGCCGTCTGCAAGCGCTTCGGCGTGCCGCTGGCAGCCGCCGCGCTGCAATTCCCGCTGGCCCACCCGGTCGTCGACAGCGTGATTCCCGGCGCCAGAACGGCAGACGAAGCGATTGCCAACGCCGCGCATCTGGCGCACCCGATCCCGGCGGATTTCTGGGCCGAGCTGAAGGCGGGCGCGCTGATCCGCACCGATGCACCGGTTCCCTGATGCAGCGGATAGACAGCCACCAGCATTTCTGGCGCCTGTCGCGCGGCGACTATGGCTGGCTGACGCCCGACCTTGCCCCGCTGTACCGGGATTTTGCCCCCGCCGATCTGGCACCGCTCCTGAAGGCGCACGGCATCGCCCGCTGCATCGCCGTGCAGGCCGCCGAAACCGCGGCCGAAACGCAGCATCTGCTCGATCTGGCCGACGAAAACCCCTGGATAGCAGCGGTCATCGGCTGGACGGACCTCGAAGCCGCAGACGCCCCCCAGCGCATCGCCGCGCTGGCCCGGCAGGCAAGGCTCAAGGGCCTGCGGCCGATGCTGCAGGATCATCCAGACGATCGCTTCATCCTCCGCCCCTCCGTGCAGCCGGCCCTGCACGCCATGTGCCGCCATGGCCTGCGGCTGGACGCGCTGATCCGGCCCCGGCATCTGCCGTTTGTTGCCGCGCTGCGCGCACTGCATCCCGACCTGCCGATCGTCATCGATCACGCCGCCAAGCCCGCCATTGCCGCCGGCACGCTGGCGCCTTGGCGGCAGCATATGCTCGCCGTCGCCGCCGACGGCATCACCTGCTGCAAACTGTCCGGTTTGCTCACCGAAGCCGGGCCGGCATGGAGCGTGGCGCAACTGCAACCCTTCGTTGACACGATCATCGAGGCGTTCGGCCCCGGCCGCGTGATGTGGGGCAGCGACTGGCCGGTGCTCACGCTGGCAGCCGGCTACGGCGCATGGGCAGACGCCACCGACGCGCTGCTGGCCGGCCTCGCAGCCAGCGATCGCGCCGCCATCCTCGGTGGCACCGCCGCGCGCTTCTACGGGCTGGAGGCCTGACATGCCGATCCGCAAGGCCATGGTCATCCGCGTGCTGCCGGAAAAGCTCGCCGAATACCGCCTGCTCCATGCGGCCCCGTTTGCCGGCGTGCTGGCCGCCCTCAAGGCTGCCAATGTCGGCAATTATTCGATTTTCCTGAAAGACGATCTGCTGTTCGGCTATCTGGAATATCACGGCACCGACTGGGACGGCGACATGGCAAAGGTTGCCGCAGATCCCGAAACGCAACGCTGGTGGAGCCTGACCGATCCGTGCCAGACCCCGCTCGACACCGCAGATCCGGGCGAGTGGTGGTCCGACATGGAGCCGGTGTTTTTCATGGACTGAGGGAGCAAGAATGGGACGCCTGACCGGCATGACCGCCTTTCTGACCGCCGCCGGCGCCGGCATCGGCCGCGCGACGGCAATCGCCTTCGCCCGCGAAGGTGCGAAGGTGACGGCCACCGACATCGATGCCGCCGCGCTGCAATCGCTGGCCGGCGAACAATCCGGAATCGCCATCGCAACGCTCGATGTCCGCT
This sequence comes from Sphingomonadales bacterium, assembly GCA_038217965.1. Taxonomy (GTDB): domain Bacteria; phylum Pseudomonadota; class Alphaproteobacteria; order Sphingomonadales; family Sphingomonadaceae; genus Sandaracinobacteroides. Next base: position 4,158 of record JBBRKH010000100.1, read on the forward strand.
CGGACAGGGCGGTTGCGCAAGCGCTGGCCGGCCCGGCGCCCGACATCCTGTTCAACTGCGCCGGTTTCGTCCATCACGGCAGCATCCTCGATTGCACCCCCGAAGACTGGGCCTTCAGCGTCGACCTCAATGTCACCTCGATGCTGCGCACCATCCGCGCCGCGCTTCCCGGCATGCTGCTGCGCGGCTCCGGCACCATCATCAACATGGCGTCCGTTGCCTCCAGCATCCGCGGCGTGCCCAATCGCATGGCCTACGGTGCCACCAAGGCCGCCGTCATCGGTCTCACCAAATCGGTTGCAGCCGATTATGTCGCGCACGGCATCCGCGCCCACGCGATCTGCCCCGGCACCGTCGAATCCCCCTCGCTCGAAGGCCGCATTGCCGCGCAGGCAGACCCGGCCGCCGCCCGCGCCGCCTTCGTCGCGCGCCAGCCAATGGGCCGGCTGGGTCGCCCGGAGGAAATTGCCGCACTCGCCGTCTACCTCGCCTCGGGCGAAGCCAGCTACACCACCGGCCAGGCCCACATCATCGACGGCGGCTGGAGCAACTGATGCGAAGCCGAGCGTCCGAAGCAGCCCGAAGGACATATGCATGATCAACCGCCAATGGCGCCTCGCCCGCCGACCGGTCGGCGCTGCCGCAGTCACCGATTTCGCCCGCGTCGACAGCCCGGCAGACGAGGCACCGCCAGCGCCTGGCGAAATCGAAGTGCGCACCTCGCTGTTCCTGTGTGCGCCCACCATGCGCAACTGGATGGATCCGCCCGGCGCCAATCTCTATCCGTCGGTGCCGCTGGGCGCGCCGATGCTGGCCCTGGCGGGCGGCTGCGTGCTGCGCTCGGCGCATCCCGATTGGCCCGTCGGTGCCCTGCTCAGCTTCTTCGGCAGCTGGCAGGATATTGTCCGCCTGCAGCCTGAACAGGCCGGGGCGCAGCGCGTGCCCGAAGGCATGTGCCTGGTGGAGGCCCTCGGGCAATTCGGCCTCAACCCGCTGACCGCCTACTTCGGCCTGCTCCGCGTCGGCCAGCCGCGGGCCGGCGAAACGCTCGTGGTCTCCGGCGCCGCCGGCTCCGTCGGCTCGGTCGCAGCGCAGATCGGCAAGCTGCAGGGCTGCCGGGTGATCGGCATCGCCGGGGGCGTCGAGAAATGCCGATGGCTCATGGAAAGCTGCGGCATCGACGCGGCAATCGATTACAAGGCCGGCCCGCTTCCCGCAGCACTCGACGCAGCCTGCCCCGAAGGCATCGACATCTTCTTCGACAATGTCGGCGGCGCCACACTGGACGCAGCGGTGGACCGCATGCGCAAATTCGGGCGTATCGTGCTGTGCGGCCAGATAGCGGGCTACGACGGCGCGCCCATGGCGGGCCCGCGCAACATGATGCGGCTGATCTACGGCAGCGTCCGCATGCAGGGCTTTCTGATGAGCGATCATGCCGCCGAGGTGCCCGCCGCCATCGCCGATCTGCAGGCCTGGACCGCCGCCGGCAAGCTCGCCTGCCGCCACGACATCCGGCACGGCTTCGATGCCCTGCCTGCAAGCTTTCTGTCGCTGTTCGATGGCAGCAACAGCGGCACCCTTCTCGTCGCCACCGATGCCTGAACGCGTCCCCGAACCACCCGTTCCCCTGCGGATTGTCGACAATATTGTGCGATGAAAGCTTGACAACAGGATTTGCCCGCCGCCACACTGACGGCGCCTGCAAAAAGGAAGAAGCAAAGGACGAACCGATGCAGCGCCTGCCAACAGACAGCGACAGATACGGTCACGAACCGGCCTCCGTCCTCGTGGCCGCCGTGCACGGTGCCGTCCGCGATCTCGTTCGCCGCCGCTGGGGCGAAAGCGGCCTGCCCTGGGCCGCATTCCTCACCGGGGCGGCGGATGCCGCCATCACAACGGCCGATATCGCAGCCATTGATGCAGCCGTGCTGGCAACCGGCCACCGCTACACCGCGTCCGCCCTAGTCTCGGCGCGCGAGCGCCCGGACGCCTACCGCTCCGGCGAGCCCGAAAGCGCCGGTCCGTTCGGCTTCGCGCATTCCGATGCTCCTTCGGCCGCCGCCGATGCCGCAGGGCGCGCCCTGGTCGGCGTCGGCGACAATGTCGTGCGCCGCGCCGCCAATGTGCGCGGCGTCGCGCTCTATGTCCGCTCCAGCGAGGAGGTGATCCGCCTGATGCAGGCCGGCGTGCCGCCCGGCAGCATCGCCATCATAGACGACAGCGGCGGCACGCTCACCGCGCCGATCCTCGAAGGCTTCGCCGGAGTCGTCTGCGCCGGCGGCACCGTGCGCTCGCATCTGGGCATCCTCACCCGCGAATATGGCATCCCCTGTTTGATGAACGTGAAGCTCGCCGGCGTGCACAGCGGCGACCGGATCGAGCTGGAAACCAGCGCCCCCGCCCGCACCGCCGACAGTTACCAGCGCGGTATCGAAATGCCCGCGTGCGTCTGGAAGCTGCCGGCATGACCAGGCCCACCTACCCGCAGCTGCTGGAGGCCAACAATCTCATCCAGAATTTCGGCGATTCCACTTATTGGCTGTGCCTTACCCGCACCGTGCAGGGCTCGAAACTGTTCCCGGTCTCGCCCTATATCCTGCTCAGCTACCTCAATTCCTTCTACCGCACCCCCGATCTCATCCGGAAGATCGAGGCGGCGATGCCCGCCGAGGCCATCGCCGACCGGGCGCGCCAGATGGGCATCAAGATCCAGAACAGCTCCATGGGCTGGGGGCTGCCCTGCTTCTATCTGCTGGGGCGCGAATATCTGCTCAGCCTTGGCCTCATTCGCCCGCAGGACGCCGCACAAGACGTCATCACCGTCATGGATTTCTGGAAATGCTTCCAGCTCGCCTGGCACCGCAACGATGGCCACATCACCAACGCCGAATTCGGCCAGCGCGCGCAGATCCTCCCCGATCGCCGGCTGGAGGTGTTCAGCGCCGACGCCTTCCCCTGCACCGAAGGCGACCCGCTGCACCAGGCCGCCCAGCTCTTCCTCGCCACCGTCTCGCAATATGGCTTCCTCGTCAGCTGCGAAAGCCGCATCAGCCTCACCAACTCCGGCCCCTACCGGGTGGACGACACGCACCAGCTGCTGATCCGCGATTTCATGGACCTGGGCGAAACCTCGCTACCCTGGCTCGACGATGTGGCAGCCGACGTGCCCTACAACAATCTGAC
>JBBRKH010000101.1:0-7339 GCA_038217965.1 Sphingomonadales bacterium
TTATTGAGAACGACCATCATTGACAACGGCCAGAGCAACCCAAGGTTGCATTGACAGCCGTTGGCGCACCGTTTTGGTGCAGCTGCGAAGGCTAGTCACTCGACCGCAATTGTCCAGACCATATTGCACTGCGGCACAAAAGTGTGAGGGCATGACGGCAGCAATCCAGAGTCAGGACCCATTAGATACACCCTTCGTGATGACCCGGAGAGGCGAAATCGGCGTTTGCAGACGGGGCAGACGTGCTAGACGGGGCAGGCGGGCTTTGCCGCCCGCTAGACGGCTGGCGGCGTTGATTTCGCCTCTCCGGGCCAGCCAAGCCGGGTATCAAAAGCCTGATACAGATAATCCCGCACCAGCGGCAGCGCATCCCGCCGCCGCGCCAGCTGCAGCTGGAACACGGCATGATCGTCAAACCGGAACGCATTCAACGCGCCGCCGAGGTAGAATTCCCACATGCGGAAGAAGCGCTCATCATAAAGCGCCACGATTTCGGCTTTTCTGGCCCGGCAACGGCTCAGCCAGTGCTCCAGTGTCTTGGCATAGTGCAGCCGCCATATCTCGATGTCGGTCGTCCAAAGGAATGCCCGCTCGATGTGCGGCATGATCTCGCTCAGTGCCGGGGTGTAGCCGCCGGGAAAGATGTATTTCGCCGTCCAGGGATCGGTCGCACCCTTGCCGCTCATACGGCCGATCGTGTGGATCAACGCCACGCCGTCGGGCGTCAGCAGGCGGGCGATGGTGTCGAAATAGGCGGCATAGTTCGGCCGTCCGACATGCTCGAACATACCGACGGAGACGATGCGGTCGAACGGACCGGCCACGTCGCGATAGTCCATCAGCTCGAACCTCACCCGGTCGGCAATCCCCAAGCCGGCCGCCCTTTCGCGGGCATATCTCAGCTGTTCTTCCGACAGGGTGACGCCGAGCACCTCGGCACCGGAAACCTTGTGGATATGCCGCGCCATGCCGCCCCAGCCGCAGCCGATGTCCAGCACCCGCATGCCCGGCCCCAGCAGCAACTTCTTCGCGATGTGCTCCAGCTTGTCTTGTTGAGCCAGATCGAGATCGCTGCCGTCGCCATCGTTGCCGGGGCGGAAGTAGCCGCAGCTGTATTGCCGCTCGGCATCCAGAAAAAGCTCGTACAGCCGGTCGTGCAGATCATAGTGGTGGGCCACATTGCGCCTCGACCGCGATCTGGCGTTCAGCTCGTCCCACTTGGCCGCCATCCGCTGCTGGTTCCACAGGCTGACCCGCAGTTCGTTGTCGCGGTCCCAGGTCAGGTTGCGGCCCACCAGATCCAGCAGGTCCATGACGTCCCCGCTTTCAACGACGAGCCGGCCGTCCATGAACGCTTCGCCCGCGCCCAGCGCCGGATTGCGGCCGATCCGTCCCTCGGTCGCCCGGTCGGTCAGCCGGATCTTCACAGGAGTGCACCCGTCAGCTCCGAAGCGGTGCATGGACCCGTCCGCCAGGGTAACTTCCAGCGCCCCGTGGCGCACCACCTTTGTCAGCAATCGTGCCAGGAGCCACATGCCTAGCCCAATGTCCAATGTGCGCGCGCCATGCAAGACCGCCCCTGTTCGATGCGCTAGACCTGCTTTGATTGGCAGTGGCGCATCACAAACAATCCCGGCGACAACATCGCCAACACAAGCCGTTCAAGGCAAACACCATCGGGAGGATCAAATCCATGAAACGCGACCGCCAAGCGCTGCGCAGCCTGTTGTCCGCAACCGTAGCCGCGTCGGCCCTGCTAGCCGCACCCGGCGCAGTCCTGGCGCAAGCCACGACCGCCGCGCCGCAGTTGACCGGCCTCGAAGACATCATCGTCTCGGCCCGCCGCCGCGAGGAAAGCATCCAGTCCACGCCCGTTGCGGTCAGCGCCATTTCGCCGACCGAGCTGGCGAATGCGGCCGCGCTCGATATCCGCGACCTTGTCGGCCGCACGCCCAATCTCGTTCTCGACCCGGTCAACGCCGGACCGTCGGCCGCGGCAATTTCCATTCGCGGCATCAGCTTCGAGGATATAGAAAAGAGCTTCGACCCGGCCGTGGGCGTGCTGATCGACGGCGTCTACATCGGCACCAACACCGGGCAATTGCTCGATTTCTTCGATTTCGAAGCCATCGAGGTGCTCCGCGGGCCGCAGGGCACCCTGTTCGGCCGCAACACCACCGCCGGCGTCATCAACATCCGCCGCACGCGCCCGACAGGTGAGCTTGGCGTGAAGGCCAAGGTGACCATTGGCGACTATGGCCGGCGTGAATTCCGCACGGTCGTCAACGCCCCGAAGATCGGCGACATGCTTTCGCTGAAAGGCTTCTGGCTGCACGCCGAGGGCAATGATTTCGTCGACAACCAGACATTGGGCGCGGATTATGGCGGCCGCCGTTACGACAACTTCGGTGCCACCGCTCTCCTTGAGCTGGGCGATTTCGAAGCGACTGCCACCTATGAGCATGTGAACGAGCGCACCGAGATCGACACAGCGGCAACCAGCCGCACGGGTCTCGACCTCATCTGTCTGCGCGTTCCCGTGGGCGGCGGCGTCTTCATCCGGCCGACCGGCATTCCCAATGCGCAATGCGACCGCAACACCGGCGACGATCTCTACACAACCTTCAGCAATGTGCCCGGCCTCGCCCGCAACAAGGGCGACAACGTCACTGTCAACGCCAGCTACAATTTCGGCGATCTCGTGCTGAGCTCGGTGACCGGCTGGCGAACCAGCAACGAATCGGTGCGGCAGGATTTTGATTCCACCTCGATCAATTTCTTCGATACGCTGCGGGTGCAAAGCTATCGCCAGTTCACCCAGGAAATCCGGCTGGCCGGCAACCTGACCGAGACGGTCGACTTCGTGGTCGGCGGATTTTACTTCAACAGCCGCTACCAGCTCGATCAGTCCACCTTCTTCGGCCCCTTCCTGCAGGCGGCCGCCGGTTTGCCACCTCGCGGTGGCAATATCGTCGATCACTACAGCAAATCCACGGCCGTGTTTGCCGATGTGCAGTGGAAACTCACCGAAGCGCTGCGGCTTTCGGTCGGCGCCCGCTACACCTGGGACAAGAAGAACATGTCCAACGATGTGTTCAAGACCGGCAACAGCGCGCTGATCGCGACGCCTGAGGCCGACTGGTCGAAGTTCACGCCGCGCGCTTCCATTGACTACAGCTTCGGCGAAACGAGCAACAATCTTGTCTACGCCAGCTTTGCGCAGGGGTATCGCGCCGGCGGCCTGAACGGCCGCGCACAAACCCTCAATTCCGCCAACACGCCCTATAATCCGGAAACCGTGAACAGTTATGAGGTCGGCCTGAAAACCCAGTTCTGGGACAACCGCATCACCTTCAACCTTGCCGCATTTCTCACCAAATTCAACGACAAGCAGGAAGAGGTGGTGATCCCCGCGCCGCCTCCGGCCGGACAGGAAACCGTGGTGCAGAATGCCGCCAAGGCGACCATCAAGGGCGTCGAGGCCGAATTCCGCGCGCTGCTTGCCGAAGGCTTCACGGTCAATGGCTCGCTGGGCATTCTGGACGCGCAATACGACAGCTTCAGCACGCTTGTGGGCGGCGTGCTTACCGACATTTCCGGCCGCAGCCTGCGGCGGACCCCGGACCTGAGCTTCTCGGTGGGCGCTGACTATGGCATCCCCGTCGGCCCGGGCGAAGTGGCACTTGCCGCATCGTTCCGCCATGTCGCCAGCCTGCAGACGACCATCGTGGGCGACCCGACGAACCCCAACCGCAACGATCCGCGCGGGCTGGCGCAGGCACGCAACCTGCTGGATGCCAACATCGGCTACACTTTCGACCTCGGGGCAGCGAAACTGCGCGCGGCAATCTTCGGGCGCAATCTGACCGACGATCGCGGGCTTTCGTCCACTCTCCCGGTGGGCGGGCTGTTCACCTTCTCGGCCGCGCGCCCGCCGCGCAGCTGGGGCGTGGAATTCGGCGTGGAATTCTGATCGGCTTGCCGCCCTGGTCCTAGCCGGTGCGGCAGCCCTCAGAGCGGCATGCCGATGGCGTGCGAGATGTTGCGGTGCAGCCGCTGCAGCGCAATCTCGTTCGAGCCTAGCACCACGCGGAAACCCTCCGGGGCAGTCAGCAGATTGGCATAGGATTGCGCGGCCTGGGCATAGTCCTCCGTGCGCACGACCTGCTCGGTCAGCTCGTATCCCATCGCCACCTCGGCCCGGTGCGCCTCGTCGCGCACCCCGCCCGGCGCATAGACAGCGAACTGGCAGCGCATCTGCCCCACAGCATTCGGAAACAGCCGGAACAGCTGCACGAAGGTCTTGCCCGGCTCCACGGAGCCAACGAAGATCACCGTGTTGGGGAACAGCAGATGTACGCCGCCGTAATCCGGCGTTGGCCACTCCGCGCGCGGCACCTGCGCCAGCCCGGCCATGCGCTTTTCCGGAAAGGAAATCCGGTGATGCCGGCCATAGGGGGTGAACAGCGCGACATCGTTCATGTGCGTGATGCCGATGTTGTTGGGGTGCAGCGCGGCGAAGTGATACCCTTCGCCGTAGGTGTCGAGCGCGTATTTCCAGTTCGTGGCGGCATCGATGTGGCCGCGCTGCACCGGCTCGGCCCTGGCCAGCTCCAGCATTTCCAGCAGCGGCGCAAATTCGGCAAGATGCGCATCCAGGTCCATCGCACCCTCGATCTGCACGAAAATGAGACCGGCCCATTCGCGCGCGGCCACCGGCAGGAGATCGCGCGCGCCGTCCGGATGCCCGGCAAAACCCTCCTTTCCCGGTTGCGCGATCAGCCGGCCTTGCAGATCGAATGTCCAGGCGTGGAACGGGCAGGTCAGCCGCGGCTTGCGTTGGCATACCGCTTCCTCGCCGAGCAGCAGTTTCGCCGCCCGGTGCGTGCAGAGGTTGCGGAATGCGCGCACCACTCCGTCCTTGCCGCGCCCAACGACGATGGACGGCCCCGCCGCTTCGAAAAGCATCACATCACCGGCGTCCGGAATATCCTGCGAAAGCCCGGCGACCAGCGGCATGGCATGGAAAAGATGGGCCTCTTCCGCCCGGTAGCGCGCTGGATCGGTATACACATTCTTGTCCAGCGCAAGGGCGCCTTCGGCGCGATCGGTGCGACCGGTCGCGGCGCGCTCCACCATGCCGTCCAGCACTTCGGCGGCCATGCGAGCGCGACGCTCCTGCAGGCGCAATCCGGGGTCGCTCTCGGCCATGTCGTGTCTCCCTCGGGCAATTGTCTATGCTTTGCGGCTGCCGGGTGAAACTCTCGCATTTCGCAAGGCTGCAAAAGCTGCTTGAAAGGGAGAGGGAGAATGAATCATGCAAAACCTTGCCGCTGCCACAGCCGCTGCCCTTCTGCTCGCAGTTCCTGCTCTCGCCGGTGACCGGGTGGGCGATCCCGCATTTCAGACGCGATCGCCGGTTCTGGCGCAGAACGGCATGGCGGCAACCGCCCAGCCGCTCGCCACGCAGGCCGCGCTGGACATATTGAAAGCCGGTGGCTCGGCGGTTGACGCGGCAATCGCCGCCAATGCCGTGCTCGGGCTGGTGGAGCCGGTTGGCAACGGCATCGGCGGCGATTTGTTTGCACTGGTGTGGGATCCGAAAACCAAGGCGCTTGCCGGCCTTGATGCCTCCGGCTTTGCGCCGGCCGGAACCGATGTTGCAGCGATCCGCCGACGCAACACGTCCGGCACCATCGGCCCCGCCGGGCTGGATTCGGTCACTGTTCCCGGCGCCGTTGCCGGCTGGGACGCGTTGCACAGGAAGTATGGCAAGCTGCCGTTCGCCACCTTGCTGCAGCCCGCCATTCGCCTCGCCCGCGAAGGCTTCCCCGTCTCGCCGATCATTGCCCGGCAATGGGCCACCAATCTGGCCCGGTTCGAAGAGCGAAAATCCGCGATCGCCCGCTTCGATCTGGCCACGCAACTTTATGCGCCGGCCGGCCGCGCGCCCGGCGCCGGGGAAATCTTCCGCAATCCCGACCTCGCCGATACGCTGGAGATCGTGGGCCGCGATGGTGCGGCCGGATTCTATGCCGGCTTCACAGCCGCCGCGATCGACACCCACATGCGCAGCGTCGGTGGCTCGATGCGCGCCGGGGATCTCGCTGCCATGCAGGCCGAATGGGTGGCGCCCATTTCCGCCCCCTATCGCGGCCATGTCGTGTGGCAGATGCCGCCCGCCACGCAAGGCGTTGCCACCTTGCAGATCTTGCGCATGGTGGAGCGGTTCGATGTGAAATCCATGGGCTTCGGCTCGGCCGATCATGTCCACCTGATGGTGGAAGCGAAGAAGCTCGCCTTCGCGGACCGGGCGAAGTTCATCGCCGATCCGAGGCTTGTGCCCGTGCCGGTCAAGGGCCTGCTGTCAGACGCCTACACCGCCGAGCGCGCGGCGCTCATTCGCATGGACAAGGCCAATCCCGACACCATGCCGGCCGGCGACCCGGGCGAGCGCAGCGACACCACCTATCTGGCGACCGCCGACCGCGATGGAATGATGGTGAGCCTCATCCAGTCCAACTATCGTGGCATGGGCTCCGGCATCGTCGCGGCGCGACCGGGCGGCAAAACACTGGGCTTCATGTTTCAGAATCGCGGCGCCCAGTTCAGCCTTGATCCCGCTGCCGCCAATGTCATTGCGCCGATGAAGCGGCCATTTCACACGATCATCCCCGGCTTCGTGACCAGAGACGGCGACGCCTGGGCGGCACTTGGCGTGATGGGCGGGTCGATGCAGCCGCAGGGCCAGGCGCAGGTGATCGTCAACATGATCGATTTCGGCATGGATGTGCAGCAGGCCGGCGACGCGCCGCGCTTCCGTCACAGCGGCGGCGCCGATCCCGGCGACGGCTTGGAGGCCCCTGCCCTGTTCCTCGAAAGCCAGATCAGCGCCGCAACGCGTGCCGAGTTGCAGCAGCGCGGGCATGTGCTGAAATCCACCCGAGACGATGTCGGCGGCTATCAGGCGATTCGCCGGGACCCGGTCAACCGCGTCTACTGGGGCGGCTCAGATATGCGAAAGGACGGCCAGGCGGCGGGCTTCTGATCGCGCGCGAAAATAGAGCGGCAGGCCGGCGAGCATCAGGACAAGGCTCAGCCCACCCGCCTGCCATCCGGCGCCGACCAGTGTCCAGATGGAAAACAGCCCGGCAAGGAGTGCGGCCGGCAGAACCATCCGGAATTTCAAGGCCACCGCCGCGCATGCCAGATAGAACCACAGCGCCGACGAGGTGGTGAGCAGCGCCATTGCCGTGAACAGCCCGCCCAGCGTGCCGCTGCCGCTGGAAATGATCAGCGTGGTGGATAGACTGCTGCCCAGCAGCAGGCCGCGCAGCGG
>JBBRKH010000102.1:0-7296 GCA_038217965.1 Sphingomonadales bacterium
GCCAGGTGCCGGTGCCGGAGCACGGTGCGTCGATCAACACGAGATCGGCCTTGCCGGCCAGGTCGGCAAGCTGTTCGCTCTCCCGCCCCGGATTCAGCAACCGCGCCTCGACATAGGCATCGGCCCCGGCGCGCACCAGGCGCGGCGCCATCGCCTGCAACCGGCCCCTGTCGGTGTCGCAGGCAATCAGCGCGCCGATGCCTGCCATGTCTGCCGCCAGCGCCAAAGTCTTGCCGCCCGCGCCGGCGCACAGATCGATCACGGTCTCGCCGGGCTGCGCTGCGCCCAATGCCGTCACCAGCTGGCTGCCGGCATCCTGCACTTCGATCACCCCATCCTGCATGAGCGGATGCGTGTCCAGCGCCACCCCCTCGGCCAGCCGCAGTGCAAACGGCAGCGGAATCGGCAAGCCCTGCGGTGGTGCGCTGGCAACCGGCAGCGCCGCGCGAACCGCCGCGACATCGGCGGTCTTCAGCCGGTTTATGCGCAGATCCATTGCCGCGCGGCCAAGCATTGCCGCGGTTTCGTCTGCCAAAGCAGCACCGAACCGGGCATGCAGCCGATCCATCAACCAGGCCGGGGCCGCCCCCAGGACAGCGCGCGGATCTTCGGTCACCGGCAAGGCAGGCGCATGCGGGCTGCCGTCGAACATCGGCAGCAGCTGCGGCGCCAACCCCTCGGCATAGCCAAGCATCGCCGCGCGGCCGCTCACGGGCACATCCCCGAGCGCCCGGATCGCGCCATATACCAAGGCCCGCACAGCAGCCCTGTCCTTGGAGCCGGCATAGCGGCGGGTCGCGAAATAGCGCTGCACAAGCGTGTCGGCAGCGGCACCCTCGGTGCGGGCGGCAGCAATCACCGAATCGAGGATTTCGATCGCCGCCTGCAGGCGGGCAGGCTCACGCATCGGATGGCTCAGCGCGTGGGATAGTTCGGCGCTTCCCGGGTGATCGTCACATCGTGCACATGGCTTTCGCGCAAGCCCGCGTTGGTAATCTGCACGAAATTGGCGCGGCGGCGCAGCTCTGCGAGGTTAGCGGCACCGATGTAGCCCATTGCCGCCTTCAGCCCGCCGACCAGCTGGTGCAGCACATCACGCGCCGGGCCTTTGTAGGGAACCTGCCCTTCGATGCCTTCGGGCACCAGCTTCAGTTGGTCCTTGATGTCCTGCTGGAAATATCGGTCTGCCGAGCCGCGCGCCATCGCGCCCACCGAACCCATGCCACGGTAGCTCTTGTAGGCGCGCCCCTGAAACAGAAATGTATCGCCCGGCGCCTCTTCGGTGCCAGCCAGCAGCGAACCGATCATGACCGCCGACGCACCGGCCGCCATTGCCTTTGCAACATCGCCCGATGTTCTGAGGCCGCCATCGGCAATCACCGGAATGCCGAGCTTCTCCGCCGCTTCCACCGTGTCCATGATGGCGGTGAGCTGCGGAACGCCGACGCCGGCAACCACACGGGTCGTGCAGATGCTGCCCGGCCCGATGCCCACCTTGATGCCATCGGCGCCCGCATCGATGAGCGCGCGCGCGGCGTCTGCGGTGGCGACATTGCCGGCGACCACCTGCGCATGGTTCGACAGCGCCTTGATGCGCCTGACGGCATCCGACACCTGCACCGAATGACCGTGTGCGGTATCGACCACGATGAGATCGCACTCGGCGTCGATCAGTGCAGCAGATCGCTCGAAACCCATGTCGCCCACCGTGCTTGCCGCCGCCACCCGCAGCCGCCCGGCAGCGTCCTTGGTGGCATTGGGATATGTGACGGCCTTTTCGATGTCCTTCACCGTGATGAGGCCGACGCAACGGCCGCCTTCGTCCACCACCAGCAGTTTCTCGATGCGCCGCTGATGCAGGTGTCGCCGCGCTTCTTCCTGGCTGGTGCCGACCTTGACGGTCGCCAGATTGCCGGCCGTCATCAACTCCCGCACCGGCTGCGCCATGTTCTCGGCAAAGCGCACATCGCGGTTGGTGATGATGCCGACCAGCCTGCCGGGCTGCCCCGGCGGCGCCGGTTCCACCACCGGAATGCCGGAAATGCGGTTGCCGCGCATCAGCTCCAGCGCGTCACCCAGCGTCTGGTCGGCGGTGATGGTGATGGGGTTCACCACCATCCCGCTTTCGAAGCGCTTGACCTGCCGCACCGCCTGCACCTGTTCGTCCACCGTGAGATTGCGGTGCAACACCCCGATGCCGCCCGATTGCGCCATGACGATCGCCATGTCGGCTTCGGTCACGGTGTCCATCGCCGAAGACAGCACAGGGATGGCCAGCTGGATGCTGCGGGTGATCGCCGTCGACGTGTCTGCCTGCGAGGGCACGATTGCGGATTCGGCTGGCACCAGAAGCACATCGTCGAATGTCAGCCCAAGCCGTATTCCCATGATTGTCCCCGTCAGACGTTGCGCAATATCAGGCCTGGCTGGCCAGCCAGATCTGCCAGTATTTTGCCAGCTGTTCGCGCGGCACGCCGGTCACCGCCTTGAAGGCAGCGGCCGCGCCCGCCTTGTCGCCAGTGCGTGCAAGCGCATAGCCGAGGCGTGTGTTCACGATGGCGGCATCCACCCCGCCCTTCTGCAAAGCCATCTTGTAGAGCTCGGCGGCCTTGGCAAAATTGCCGTAGCCAAGCCAGGCATCTGCCGTGTTGGCGGCCGGCCGGCCGGTCTTCGCATTGCCTGCTTCGCGCTCGAGCGACGCCAGCGATGCCTTGTCCGATGCAACCTTGGGTGCCACCGCCGCCTTCAATTCCTTCACCAGCGGCTTGCCGGCCTGCAGGGCGCCCTTGGCAATGCCCTCGTCCAGCACGCTGTTGGCTTCGCCCGGCAGCCCGCGGGTCGCGGCCGTATCGGCATATTCGGCATAGTCCCGCTCGCCGGCGAGCGCGCTGTTGGCGCGCATCAGCCGGAGGATATCCAGATTTCCCTGATCGTCCCACTTGCCCGTGTCGCGGAAGATGATGAGCACATCGCGCCAGTTGGTGGCGTTTGGATAGGCGCGCACCAGGGCTTCACTGGTGGAGGTCGTATGTGCGGGGAGCCTTGCATCATAGGCGATCGCCAGCGCCCGGCGATACCAGCTCTCGTCGGCCTTGGTGCCGGTTGCTTCCTGCGTCTTGATTGCCTGCTGCAGCGTGGCCACGGCCTTGTCGTTCTGCTTCTGGCGGCGCTGCAGTTCGGCCACTTCCACCATCATCGCGGCATCATTGGGATTGAGCAACAGCAGTTTCTCGAATTGCGCGGTTGCCTTGGCGTAATCGTTGCGCTGCAGTGCCATAGCGCCGATGTTGCGGATATATTTCATATTGTCTTCCGGAGACAGGCGGCCCGACGCAACGGCTGTTTCCAGCGCCTTTTCGATCAGGGCATTGTCGCCGGACAATATGGCCGCATTCAACCGCAACTGGCCGATCACCATGGTGTCGTCAGCGGTCTTGTTGGGAACGGCGTCGGCCTGATCGATGAACGGTATCGCCGTCTGCGCCTTGGCGGCAGCGCCTGCCTTGTCACCGGCCTGCTGCGCGGCCTGCGCTTCCACGAGCAGCGGCTGCGCCTGGGCCAGGAAGCTCTGCACCGGCTTCGACAGCTTGACGGTCGGCGGCTTGCCCTTCTGTGCCATTGCCGGGGTAGCGGCGCCGGTCGCCAGCAGCGCGGCCGCAATGGCAACAAATCCGGATTTCAGCGTGCGTTTCATGGCTCTCTCTCCTGATCGCGGGCAGGGAAATGCCGAAGGCCGGCGCTCCCTGGTAGTTCTGCCTGCTGCCAATGCGCGACCAGCGGTTGCCGGTTCGTGAACATCGGTCTGCTGGCAATGCCCGGCGCAATCGCACCCCGCTTGCCTCCGCGTCAAGGCTGTGCCTCAGCCGAGCGGAATTACCGGTGCGGCCAGCCGTTCGCTTTCCGCCCATTCGGCCAGCAATTCGCGACAGGCGCGCGCCAGCGCCGGGCTGTGATCGTCCGCCCACTCGTGCACCAGCCCGAACAGCGCCAGCAGATTCCAGTAGCGCTCGTCCAGCGAAAGCGACGTATCCGGCCGCAGCAGCATCCGGATATCCAGCGCCAGCGAAGGATCACCGACCTCGGCATCACCCAGAAAGGCCGCCAGCCGGTCACGCGACTGGCTTCGCCGATCGGCAATGGTTTCCACATCCGCCGCCAGCATCAGCAGCATCGCTGCAATCGTGGCGGCCGTCTTGCCCTGATAGCCTTCGCCAAGTGTCGGCACCACCAGCAGCGCCTGCCCCAGCGCCAGGCTCGCCAGCGTTTCGCGGAAGGTGAGGCTCATGCCGCCAGCTCCGCCAGCAGCCGCGCAACCTGCGCATTGTGAAAGCGATAGGGATAGAAACCCGCAAAGATCATCACCGGATCGACCGTTCGGTGGCTTGCCACTTCGAAGCTGCTGGATATCCAGATCGCCAGGCCGGAAACACCCGCAAACAGCCGCCACCAGTTCCAGGCGTCGGCGGCAAAGCGGCGCCCCGACGCCGCCTCCCAGCGCATGATGGCCTGGTCTCGGGGCAGCGTCGCCGCCGCCAGCTCGAGCTTGCCGTGTCCCCAGAGCGGATCCATTGCCCACGCAAGATCCTCCATCGGATCGCCGACGTGCGCCATTTCCCAATCGAGGACAGCCAGCAGCTTCGCGTCGTCATCGACCAGAAAATTGCCGGAGCGGAAATCGCCGTGCACCAGCGCCGGCGGCCCGGAGCTTTGCGGAACATGCCGTTCCAGCCAGCGTATCGCCGCCTTTGCCACCGGTTCAGGGCGTGTTGCATGTGCCTGAACCTCCGCCTTCCAGTGCGCCAGCCGGGCGGCGGCATCGTGCACCGGCAAAGTGGCGCGGTCTGCGGCGTCGGGCACGAGCGCGTGCAGCCGGCCCAGCTGCGTGAACAGCGCCTCCCCTGTTTCGCCGCGCGCCAGGCCATAGGGATCATCTTCGAAAATCCCGGCTGCACGGCCGCCCGCCACCTCCGCCATGATGAAGCCGGGGGCGCCAAACGCATTGTCGTCCGTCTCCAGATACAGGGGTTCCGGCACCCGCAGGCCGGCCGCAAAAGTGCGCACGAGAACATGAAATTCCGCGGCGCGGTTGGTGCGGATCAGGCTGGATGCGGGATCACGCCGCAGCACCAGCGCCTTCGGACCGTGCCCTGCCTCCGCCACGAAGCGGAATGTCTCCCGCGCGGCGCCGCCGTGAAAGCGGGTGAGCCCATGCACCTGCACGCTCTCCCCCCAGCGCGCACTTAGATAGCGTGCGAGCTTGCCCTCCAGCGCGTGCGGATTATTAAGCAAGGTCGTAGATTTCGCGAAAACCGGACGGCGCATGCGGCCCGATGATGAGCTGTTCCAGCACACCGCGTCCGGCGTGCCTGCTACCGTCGGGCATCGCGAGGTCTGCCAAAACCAGTGATTGCAGATGACTGCTGGATGCAAGTGTCTGGTCGGCCGCTGTCGAGTCGAATCGCTCACTCGCAACCTTGTGCTCGCCATGGTGGCTGCCATGGAAGTGGGCGGGGTGGCCATAGCCGATGCCGTGCATGTGAAAGCGCGCCTCTGGCACCAGATCCACCTGAACACTGCCGCCGCCGGGATGCACGGCCGAGATGCGCGCGCCGGCAATCGCGCGGCTGCGGGGCACAAAGCGGAGCGCGGTGGCCGGCGAGAGCAGACGTGTCTGCACCCCGCGCTCCAGATCAACCAGCATCGCCGACCGGTTCCACGGGCTTCCGTCGGCGTCGTCGTTGCTGTGAAAATACAGGCAATGCCGATCGAAATTGAGCGGCGCCCACAGCCAGAAGAACTGCGGCAGCACCGACGGTGCAAGCGGCTGCGTGTCAGCCGCGCCGATCGGCCGGATGCCCCAGCTGCGATCGCGCGTCCCGCGCCACCCGGCCACATCCAGCGTGCTCCCATCCACCGTGACACTGCCCTGCCAGTCGCCATTCTGGGTCATGCGGGTTATGTCCATCAAGGTGCGCGGTCCCATGCGGCGGGTGAAGCGCGGCTCCTCGATGGGAAAATGCCGGCCACTGAAACGCAGGTCGGCCGCCAGACCATCGGTTTCGGCAAGGGTTACCCGCAGCATTTGCAGCGGCTCCACCACCTCCACCGCAATCGGCCCGGCGTGCGTGTTCATCCGCTCCTGGTGCAGTATCCGCGATCCGAAAACCGATCGCTGCAGGCCACCCTGCATCCAGCAGAAGGCGGCGTCGACGATGTTCAGATGCGGATAGACACCGAGGGCGGCGGCGAAGAACCGGCTGCCATCGGCGCTTTGTCCGTTGAAGAAATAGCGGTCGTAGAAATTGCGGTCCGTGCCGGCATGGGCTATCGGCTCGGGTCGCTGATGCACCGGAAAATCATCGGCCTTGCTGAGCATGATTTCTCCCCCACGCGAACGGCGAGCGAGAGGTTCCCATTCCCCAATTGCTCACATTGCCACAAATTAACTTTTCGTTTCAGGCGCTTCGGCCCGGCTGCATCCCGAATCGACGATAGGGCGACCGGACCGGATGCACAAGCGAATGCGGAGTTCAACACCGCACTCCCGGCCATTTCATGCACAGGCAACCACCCACAAATTGCGCCGGGCTTTGCAGCCGGGCCGCCCGGCCGCTAAGGCGATCAGCATGGCATCCCCCGCACCATCGCCCGGAGCCGACGCCCGTCGCCGCCGATCCGCCGCCAGGCTCGCTGCCGTCCAGGCGCTCTACCAGAGCGACATGAATGCCATTCCCGTGCCGCAGCTGCTCCACGAATTCCATTCCCACCGGCTGGGCGAAACGATCGACGGCGAGCGCCTCGCCGACGCCGACATCGATTTCTTCGATGACCTGGTGTCTGGCGCAATCGAACGGCGCGACGAGCTTGACGCGATGGTCGGCGGGCTGCTGCAACAGGGGTGGAGCCTGGGCCGGCTGGACCGGCTGATGCTGCAGATCCTGCGCTGCGGCGCTTACGAGCTGGTGGCGCGCACCGATGTGCCGGCCGGTGCCGTGGTTTCGGAATATGTCGATGTGGCGCACGCATTCTATCCCAAGGCCGAAACGGGCTTTGTGAACGCCCTGCTGGACCGGCTGGGCAAAAGCGTGCGCGGAGGCTGAGCGCTGGAGGCGGACTTCATCGCCCGCATGCGCGCGCTGGCCACCCATCCGGCAGCGCGCGGGTTGCTCGATGATGCGGCAGTGCTGGATTGGCCAACGGGGCTGCAACTGGTGGCCACGCACGATCTGCTGGTCGAAGGCGTGCACTACACGGCAGGCTGCCCGGCATCCGATGTTGCCTGGAAGCTGCTCGCTG
>JBBRKH010000103.1:0-7290 GCA_038217965.1 Sphingomonadales bacterium
CCAGTTTTGCGCGCAGCAAATGGTCCACATCCGGCAGCATCTGCGGCTGCAGCCAGTCAAAGGCGGCACCGCCGGCAAACAGCGTCCGGATCACCGATAGCGGCAGAAACCGCTCGTCCTTCAGGCGCCGGATCGTCAGCAGCCGCGCCAGATGCTCGTCGGTATAAAGCGCACTGTTGCGGCTGGTGCGGTTGGGCTCCGGCAGCAGGCCTTCGCGAATGTAGAACCGGATCGTCTCGCGCGAAACGCCCGCCGCCTTTTCCAGATCGCGCATCCTCATGGCGCGGCACTAGCGGCATTGCGGCCAGGCGCAAGCCCGGCCAGCGTCTGCTCCACGGCGCGCTTCCAGCTCGCGCGCCGCGCGTGGCGCATTTCCGCTGTCTGCTGCGGGGCAAAGCGCACGTCGGCATGCACCATCGCGTCCGCTGCTGCCTGCAGATCGGCAAACAGCCCAACCCCCACGGCGGCCAGCATCGCCGCCCCCAGCCCGGTCGTCTCGATGCAGCGCGGCCGCTCCACCGTCAGCCCGGTTGCATCCGCAATATCCTGGCACAGCCAGGCGTTCGCAACCATCCCGCCATCCACGCGGATCGCCTTCGGCACCACACCGTCTGCTGCAAAGGCGTCCAGCAGGTCCGCCGTCTGCTGGCCCATCGCCTCCAGTGTGGCGCGCACGATATGCGCCCTGGTCGTGCCGCCGGTGATGCCGGTCAGCAGGCCGCGCGCCAACGGCTCCCAGTGCGGCGCGCCCAATCCTGCAAAGGCCGGCACAAAGCTGATGCCGCCGCTGTCGGACACCGACATCGCCAGCGACTCGGATTCGCTGGCGGCATCCAGAATGCCCAGCCCGTCGCGCAGCCATTTCACCGCATTGCCGCCCACGAAGATCGAACCTTCCAACGCATAATGCCCCTCGGTCAGCCAGGTCGACAGCAGCCGGTGGCAGCTCGCCGGCGGCGCGGCGCCCGCATTGGCCAGCATGAATATCCCGGTGCCATAGGTGCACTTCACCAGTCCCGGCTGCAGGCAACCCTGCCCCACCGTTGCCGCCTGCTGATCGCCCGCCATGCCGCTGATCGGCAGATCATACAGGGACGAATGCGCGCACACCCCGGATGTCGCCACGATGCGCGGCAGAACCGCCGGCGGCACCCCGAAAATCTCCGCCATCGCAGCAGACCATTCCCCAGTCTGCAGCGTCATCAGCTGGGTCCGCGAAGCGTTGCTCGCATCGGTCAGATGCTCGGCACCTTCCGTCAGCTTCCACACCAGCCAGCTGTCGACGGTGCCGACCGCAAGATCGCCACTGTCGGCCGCCGCACGCACCTCAGGGCAGTTCTGCAATGCCCAGGCAATCTTGGTCGCCGAAAAATACGGGTCCAGCAGCAGTCCCGTTTCCGCCTGCACCTGCGGCTCATAGCCCTCGCTGCGCAGTCGCGCCGTCACATCCGCCGTCCGCCGATCCTGCCACACAATCGCCGGCGCCAGCGGCTCGCCGCTGCTCCGGCTCCAGAACACCACCGTCTCGCGCTGGTTGGTGATTGCAATGCCGGCACAATCGGGCACTTCTGCAAGCACGGCATCGACGGCTGCCTTGGTCAGCGCCCAGATTTCCGCGGCGTCATGCTCGACCCAGCCTGCTTTGGGGAAACGCTGCGTCAGCGGATGCTGCGCGACTGCTGCAATTCTGCCATCCAGCGTGAAGGCCAGCGCCCGCGTCGATGTCGTTCCGCAATCGATTGTCAGGATATGGGTCATGCCGCAGTGCTAGCGGCTTGCGGCCATGGGCGCAAAAGCTGATGAAGCATGCAACAGGGAGAGATGCCATGCGGTTTCGGGGAAAAGTTGCACTGGTCACCGGCGCTGCATCGGGCATCGGCAGGGCTGCCAGCCTGCAGTTCGCACGCGAAGGTGCCGCCGTCGTAGCGGTCGACTGGGCCGACACCGTGCAAACGACAGCAGCCGAGATCCTGTCGGCCGGTGGCAAGGCGATCTGGCTGCAGGGCGATTGCGGATACGAAGCGTTCGTCGGCCAGATGGTCGACCGCGCCATCGCCGAACATGGCCAACTCGATGCCCTGTTCGCCAACGCCGGCATCTCCGGCGGCATGGTGCGGCTCGCCGATGTGCAGGTGGACGAGTGGGAAAAGGTCCTGCGCGTAAATCTCATCGGCGTGTTCCTGGCCATCCGCGAGGCCGCGCGGGTGATGGTTCCGCGCGGCACAGGCGCCATCGTCGCCACCGCAAGCGTCGCCGGCATGCGCTCCGGCGCCGGCGGCATCCCCTATTCCGCCTCCAAGGCCGGTGTCATCAATCTCGCCGCCACCTGCGCCAACCAGCTCGCCGGCACCGGCATCCGCGTCAACAGCATCTGTCCCGGCCTCACCGAAACCGGAATGACCGCTCCTATGTTCGAAGGCGCCCGCGCCCGCGGCACCGAAAGCAAGCTCGGCCAATTGAACCCGTTGCGCCGCGCCGCATCTGCCGAAGAAGCGGCAAGTGTCGCCGTGTTTCTGGCCTCGGCCGAAGCCAGCTACGTAAACGGGCAGCATCTGGCAGTCGACGGCGGACTGTCCTCCAGCCATCCGACCGTGCCCGGCAAGTTTGTGTAGCCGCAATCAAGTCGCCAGCGGCAGCGCATCGCTCCGCACTCTCCAGATGATTTTCAAAGCCCGATGGCAACCCCTTCAGCCGCCACGGAAATGTCCGGAATTGATCACCCTCCACCCTGCGTCGCGACAATTTTCCGCTTGCACATTCGTGCCGTTTTGGCACTATCCCTAGTCGTTGGAGGGTGCAGTACCCGCTACCTGTTGTGTCGGATGCGGCGCCGGACCATCGTCCGGATTGCCGAATCGGTCGCATCGAAACATCGGGGCTGCTATGTGTGAGGGTTCGCACCATCAAGTGCGCCGGCTGTCACAAGAAGAAAAGAGCAAGGGGACTGACATGGACTTCGCACGCACCCAATCGCCGGCAGAGGCGTCCGCAAGTGCCCCCGGCGGCACCGCCTCTGGCACGCCTGCCAGCCATGAAATCTTCGGCCCTCGCTTCCCCATCGTCACCGATCCCTCGCGTGACAGCCTGCTCACCGATTTCGGCAAGGACACGCTCGCCGATCGCTATCTCCTGCCCGGCGAAGGCGCGCAGGATCTGTTCGCCCGTGTCGCTGCCGCCTATGCCGACGACGCGGAACACGCCCAGCGGCTCTACGAGTATATCTCCAGGCTCTGGTTCATGCCCGCCACCCCCATCCTCTCCAACGGCGGAACGGGGCGCGGTCTCCCCATCAGCTGCTATCTCAACAGCGTGTCAGACAGCCTGGAAGGCATCGTCAACACCTGGAACGAGAATGTCTGGCTGGCCTCGCGCGGCGGCGGCATCGGCACCTACTGGGGCCGTGTGCGCGGCATTGGCGAACCCGTCGGCCTCAACGGCAAAACGTCCGGCATAATCCCCTTCGTCCGGGTGATGGACAGCCTCACGCTCGCCATCTCGCAAGGCTCGCTGCGCCGCGGCTCGGCCGCCGTCTATCTCGATATCTCGCACCCGGAAATCGAGGAGTTCCTCGAAATCCGCAAACCCTCCGGCGATTTCAACCGCAAGGCGCTCAATCTGCACCACGGCGTCCTCATCACAGACGCCTTCATGGAGGCCGTCCGCGCCGGCGACAGCTTCGATCTTGTCAGCCCCAAGACGGGCGACAAGCGGGCGCAGGTGGACGCCCGCGCTCTCTTTCAGAAGCTGGTCGAAACCCGGCTGGCGACCGGCGAGCCCTACATCATCTTCATAGATCATGTGAACCGCACCATGCCCAAGCACCAGCGGGACCTCGGCCTGAAGGTCAGCACCTCCAACCTCTGCTCGGAAATCACGCTCCCGACCGGCCCCGATCATCACGGCAAGGACCGCACCGCAGTCTGCTGCCTCTCAAGCCTCAATCTGGAAACCTGGGACCAGTGGCACAGCGACAAGCGCTTCATCGAGGATGTGATGCGCTTCCTGGACAATGTTCTGCAGGATTATATCGATCGCGCCGCCCCGGAAATGGCGCGCGCCTCCTACGCCGCATCGCGCGAACGCTCCGTGGGCCTGGGTGTCATGGGCCTGCACAGCTTCTATCAGGCTCGTAACATTGCGTTCGAAGGCGCGCTCGCAAAGTCCTGGAATCTCAAAATGTTTCGCCATATCCGGCAAGGCGTGGACGAAGCCTCCATGCTGCTGGCCGTCGAGCGCGGCCCCTGCCCCGACGCCGAAGACATGGGCGTGATGGAGCGCTTTTCCTGCAAGATGGCGATCGCCCCCACCGCCAGCATCAGCATCATCTGCGGTGGCACAAGCGCCTGCATCGAGCCGATCCCGGCGAACATCTACACCCACAAGACGCTTTCCGGCAGCTTCTCCATCCGCAATCCGCATCTGGAGCGCCTGCTCATCGAAAAGGCCAAGAATTCCGATGGCGTCTGGCACAGCATTCTCGAGCAGGGCGGCAGCGTCCAGCACCTCGATTTCCTGACGCCTGGAGAAAAAGCCGTCTACCGCACGGCGTTCGAAATCGACCAGCGGTGGATGCTGGAGCTCGCCGGCGACCGAACACCCTATATCGACCAGGCGCAATCGCTGAACCTCTTTCTCCCCGCCGACATCGAAAAGTGGGACCTCCTCATGCTCCACTTCCGCGCCTGGGAACTTGGCATCAAATCGCTCTACTATCTCCGCAGCAAATCCATCCAGCGTGCCGGCTTCGTCGGCTCCGACATCGGCGGTGTGGAGGCAGACAACACGCCCGAACTGCGCAAGATCGAAGTGCCCAACGACTATGACGAGTGCCTGGCATGCCAGTAAGCCAAGCCTCCGGCAGCTGGGGGTCTCAGGCCCCGGGCCGGCTATATCGTGCACGCCTCCCCACCCAACATCGCCTCCCCACCGAAAGCCGGGGTCTCCCCCCAACGCGCACAAGCGACAGCCTGCGGCACCAATCCCACTTCACACATGCACATGCACATGATAATATTCACCCCATGAAAACCGACCGCATGACCCTCCTCATCGCCCCGGCCGACAAGGCCGCAATCGCCGCCCGTGCTGCCTCGCTCAACATGAGCGTCAGCGAGCTCGTGCGCCGCGCTGCGCTGGACTATGATCCGCATGAGGTTGCCGAGCTTGCAGAGCTTGAAGCAATCCTCCCTGATTTCCTTGCCGCAGTGGACAGTATCGGCGCCACCCTCGATCGCATGCTTGAGCGCTCAGACGCACACGCGCGCGAGATGGCACGTCTCCAGTCGCCCGAATATCGTGAGCAGATTCGCCGCGAAATCGCAGCCGACCCAACGATCGACTGGAGCCGCCTGCACGCCTTGTTCGGCACGCATGCGCTGGCGCAATGAGCACCATCGGGGATATCCTTTCAGGCCTTCGCCGTGTTGTCCTGCTCGACGACCGCGTAGCGCGCCTCGAAACACGCGTCGGTGACACCGAGGCGATGGTCCGCGGCCACGAAATCCGCCTCGTCCGTATCGAAACCTTCATTGAATTCGGCAGCCGCCGCCTTCCCCGCCAATAGCCTCCCAAACGAAAGTCGCCACCATGTCCCTGCTAGAAGCCTCCCGCGTCTACAAGCCCTTCGAATATCCGTGGGCCTATGATTTCTGGAAACGCCAGCAGCAAGTCCACTGGATGCCGGAGGAAGTGCCGCTGGGTGAGGATTGCCGCGACTGGGCGCAGAAGCTGCACGAGCATGAGCGCAACCTGCTGACGCAAATCTTTCGCTTCTTCACCCAGGCCGATGTCGAGGTGCAGGATTGCTACCACGACAAATATGGCCGGGTGTTCAAGCCCACCGAAATCAAGATGATGCTCACCGCCTTCAGCAACATGGAAACCGTGCATATCGCGGCCTATTCGCACCTGCTGGACACCATCGGCATGCCCGAAAGCGAATATTCCGCCTTCCTGAATTACAAGGAAATGCGCGACAAGCATGATTATCTGAGCACCTTCGGCGTCGATTCGGATGCGGACATCGCCCGCACGCTCGCCATGTTCGGCGGCTTCACCGAAGGCCTGCAACTGTTCGGCAGCTTCGCGATGCTGATGAATTTCCCGCGCTTCAACAAGATGAAGGGCATGGGCCAGATCGTCAGCTGGTCGGTGCGCGATGAATCGCTGCACTGCGAAGGCATCACCAAGTTGTTCCACGCCTTCTGCGCCGAGCGGCAGTGCCTCACCAAGGCGGTGAAAGACGACATCACCGATGTCTGCCAGAAAACGGTTCGGCTGGAGGATGCCTTCATCGATCTGGCGTTCGAAATGGGCCCCGTCCCCGGCATGACCGCGATGGAAATCAAGAAATACATCCGCCACATCGCGGATTGGAGGCTGCGGCAGCTTGGCCTGCAACCCATCTACCTCATCGAAGAAAACCCCCTCCCCTGGCTGCAACCGCTGCTGAGCGGCGTGGACCACGCGAATTTCTTCGAAACGCGCGCCCCGGAATCTTCCAAGGCGGCCACCAAGGGCAACTGGAACGAGGTGTGGGACAGCTTCGATCGGCGGCAGAGCGCGAAGCAGGTGCCGGTGGCGAATGACTTCATCGAAGGCCCCGACTTGCTCGCAGGTGTAGGCGCAGCCGAGTAAGCAATTCCTCTCCCGCCAAGCGGGAGAGGGCGACTCGGCCGAAAGCCGAGCGGGGTGAGGGTGCGAAGCCACGCAATGCCATTCGAGTTCGATGCAGTTAAGGACACCATCAACCGCCGCAAGCACGGCCTTCCGCTTGCCATCGGCATCGAGCTGTTCGACGGCGACTATATTGAACAGGTTGATACGCGTTACGCCTATGGCGAAGCGCGCTTCGTCGCTGTCGGGCCAATCCTCACCATGGATGACAAACTCCACTCAGTCACCTATACATGGCGCGGTGCCAACAGGCGCCTGATCAGCGTGAGACGAGCCAGTGCCAGAGAAATCCGAATCTACCGTGACCGTCACGCCTGAGATGCTGGCAGAAGCCAGAGCCTGGCTCACACCCGAACGCCTGGCCTGGCTCGACAACCTGACCGACGAGGACATTGCCGCCCAGATCGCGAGCAACCCCGATGCCGCGCCGGAACTGACGGATGCGTGGTTCGAGAATGCGCGGCTGGTGATTCCGTTGAAGGGGCGGCGGGTGGCTTGAACTGCGGACAGAATTTTCTAACGGTGATCCCAGCGAAAGCTGGATCCCCGACCCACAAACCACAAAGCCAGCAGCGCAGACCATCCACTTGCCAAGCCGCCATCTCCCCGCCATTC
>JBBRKH010000104.1:0-7282 GCA_038217965.1 Sphingomonadales bacterium
GCATCGCCACCTTGTACGACGACCGTTCCAGGCTCGGTCTCGAGCCGGATCAGCTGCGCTTGCTGACCCGCACCTATGAAGCCTTCGTGCGTCAGGGTGCCCGCCTGTCGGCCGCCGAAAAGGCCAGGCTTTCGGGCATGAACCAGGAATTGGCCAACCTGTTCACCAGCTTCTCGCAGAAGCTGCAGAAGGATGAGGAAACCTCGCTGCCCGCCACCGAAGCGGAAATGGCCGGCGTGCCCGATGGTGTGAAATCCGCCGCCCGCGCGGCCGCCGCCGACCGTGCCGACAAGCCGGCCTTTGCCATCGTCAACACGCGCTCCGCGGTCGATCCGGTGCTGACCTTCGCCGACGATCGGCGCTTGCGCGAGCGGGTGTGGCGCGCCTTCGTCAACCGCGGCGACAATGGCGGCGCAACCGACACCAACGAAACCATTGCCCGCATCGTCAAGCTGCGCGCTGATCGCGCCCGGCTGCTGGGCTATCCAACGCACGCCAACTGGCGGATGGCGGACACCATGGCGGTTGATCCCGCCCGCGCCGAAGAGCTCATGCTGCGCGTGTGGAAACCGGCGGTCGCGCGTGTCGCCGAAGAAGTCGCCGACATGGAAAAGATATCGAAGCATCCCATCGAGCCCTGGGACTATCTCTACTATGCGGAAAAGGTGCGCAAGGATCGCTACGATCTCTCTGCCGCTGAAACCAAGCCCTATTTCGAGCTGAACAACATGATCAACGCCGCATTCTATGCGGCCAACCGGCTCTATGGCCTGTCGTTCCGGGAAATCTCCGGCACCGTGCCGGTCTTTCACCCCGATGTTCGCGTGTGGGAGGTGACCGGCCCCGACGGCAAGCACCGCGCGCTGTTCTACGGCGACAATTATGCCCGAACAGGCAAGCGCTCCGGCGCCTGGATGACCGAATATCGCGGCCAGCATCGCTACCCGAAGGTGCAAACTACGCTTGCCTCCAACAACAACAATTTTGCCAAGCCCGGCGCTGGTGAGCCGGTGCTGATAAGCCACGACGACGCAACCACGCTGTTCCATGAATTCGGCCACGCCGTTCACTTCATGCTGCAGGATATCCGCTATGGCGGGCTATCCAGCACCCCGCGCGACTTTGTGGAATATCCCAGCCAGGTCAATGAACGCTGGCTGTTGACCCGCGACGTGCTCGACAAATACGCCCGCCACTACAAGACGGGCGAAGCCATGCCGGCGGCGCTTGTCGACAAGATCGTGAAGGCGGACACCTTCAACCAGGGCTATGCGACCGTTTCCTATCTTGCGTCCGGCATCGTCGACATGCGGCTGCACCGGCTCGCTGACGGCGTTGTCAATGTGGATGAATTCGAACGCGACACGCTGGCCAGCATCGGCATGCCGAAGCAGATCGTCATGCGCCACCGCCTGCCGCAGTTTGGCCATCTCTTTTCCGGCGACGGCTATTCCGCCGGCTATTATTCCTATCTCTGGTCAGAAACGATGGACGCCGACACATGGGCGGCCTTCGAGGAAGCGGGCTCGCCCTGGGACAAGGCAACTGCCGACCGCTTCCGGACCATCCTGCTTGCCACCGGCAACGAAACCGACCGCACGGAGGCCTATCGCGCCTTTCGCGGCCGCGATCCGGACGTCAAGGCATTGTTGAAGCAGCGCGGTTTTCCAACCGAATAGCCGCTGGCCGAAAACTTCCGGCCGAGCGCCGGGCGCGCCGGCAAACGCGCCCGGCCGATCATCGCCCGCTATGCCAGTGTGCGAGCCCGGCGCCGAAGCGCGCTGCCAGTGAGGCCGAAACCGGCGATCATCAGCGCCCAGCTGGCCGGCTCGGGTATAACCCCGCCGGTAATCCTTCCTGCAATCCAGCCGCCACCGCCGGCCGGGGACTGCTCGACAAAATTGGGCGTGCCGGTCGCCAGATCGCTGACGAAGGCGCAGAAGGTTTCCACGAAATGCATGCAGCTGTTGGAGGTTCCGGCTGTTGCCAGCACCATCACGGCGTTGTCCGGAGACCAGGAAAATGTGATCGCATAGGGAATGTTCGTGCTGATCACCGTGATGATCGACGCAGCCTCATAGAAGAGGGCATTGTCGAACGTGACCGAATATTTCAGCGTCAGCGGATCGATAGGTGCTGCGGGCGTGCCGAAATAGACTTCCCAGCTGGTCGCGCTGAAATAGCCGTTCACCGTGATGACCGCCGCTGTTGCAGATTGCGCGGCAAAGAGCGCCAACCCACCAATCAGTGCTTGCTTTATCATGACCATTTCCCCCCGCCCGCACAGCAATATTGCTGCAGAGGCAGCATAATCGGTTTCAAGCCCCGCCACAATAGCAGCGAAACGCAACTTTTTGAGCCGTGATCAACCGGATGGTCACAGATTGGCTCTGCGGTTGCGTTCAATATCCCTTGTGGCTAGAGCGACACGGCTCTTTCCCATCAAGGTTGTGTCCCATGAAGATCAGTGGCGTGGACATCCGTCCCGGCAACATCATCGAATATGAAACCGGAATCTGGCGCGCGGTGAAAACGCAGCACACCCAGCCCGGCAAGGGCGGCGCCTACATGCAGGTCGAGATGAAGAACCTCATCGACGGCCGCAAGACCAATGTCCGCTTCCGCTCCGCCGAAGTGGTGGAGCGCATCCGCCTTGACACCAAAGACTTCCAGTATCTCTACGCCGAAGATGATCAGCTCACCTTCATGGACAAGGTGACCTATGATCAGGTGCAGCTCCCCCGCGACCTGCTGGGTGACGCCGCCGCCTTCCTCACCGACGGCATGGATGTGTCCATGGAGCTTTACGACGAGCGCCCCATTTCCGTGCAACTGCCAGACCAGGTGGAAGCGCTCATCGTCGAGGCCGATGCCGTGGTGAAGGGGCAGACCGCCTCTTCCTCCTACAAGCCTGCTGTTCTCGAAAACGGCGTCCGCGTCATGGTCCCGCCGCACATCGGCGCGGGCGTGCGTATCGTCGTCGATGTGTATGAGCAGGCCTATGTGCGGCGCGCCGACTGATGGCCCGGCGAGCAACAGCGAGCGGCAGCTGATATGGCAGCGCAGTCCGCCATCATCACCGTCATGGAGCGCGCCTGCCGCAAGGCGGGACCGCGACTGCGCCGAGATTTCAACGAAGTGTCGCAGCTTCAGGTTTCCAAGAAGGGCCCGGCGGATTTCGTTTCGCAGGCCGACAAGGCAGCCGAAGACAGCCTTGTCGAGGCGTTGAAATTTGCGCGACCGGGCTGGGGCTTTCTGCTGGAGGAAGGCGGCGAGATCGCCGGCGAGCCGGGCTTCCCGCGCTTCATCATCGATCCGCTGGATGGCACATCCAATTTCCTGCATGGTATCCCGCACTTCGCCATCTCGGTCGCCGTCGAGCATGAAGGAGCGATTCAGGCCGGCATTGTCTACCAGCCGCTCACCGACGAAAGTTTCTGGGCGGAGCGCGGTCGCGGCGCCTGGTTGCAGGATCGTCGCCTGCGCGTGTCTGCCCGGCGCAATCTAGATGAAGCATTGCTGGCAACCGGCATCCCCTATCGCGGCCACGGCGATCAGGCGCAATTCGAAGCGATCATGGCGAAGATCATCCCCGAAGTGGCCGGCGTGCGGCGGTTCGGCGCCGCTGCCCTCGATCTCGCATGGGTGGCCGCCGGCCGCTTCGACGGCTTCTGGGAGCAGGGGCTGCATCCGTGGGATGTGGCCGCCGGCATACTGCTGGTGCGCGAGGCAGGCGGCTTTGTCAGCGATTTCCGCGGCGGCGAGCGCATCGTCGAGCGTCGCGAAATCATCGCCGCAAGCGATCAGCTGCATTCCAAGCTGCACAAGACGATTTCCACCGCCATCCGCGCCTGATACCCAGGCTCGAGAAGAGCGCTTGCGGCGTTCCGCCTGGATCACAGGGTATTCTCAGCGCGATCAGTTATGAGGCGCCCTCCGGAAAGATACGGTTGCCGGCTGCATAGGTGAAACCGGTCGACTGGCGGTGCGCGGTGCGGCACATCGGCCGCAAGCGTTGCCATGGAGACGAAGCTGAAAACCCTTACGCACCTTGAACGCCTGGAGGCGGAAGGCATCCACATTCTTCGCGAAGTGGTCGCCGAAGCCGAGCGCCCGGTGATGCTGTATTCCGTCGGCAAGGATTCCGCCGTCATGCTGCATCTGGCGCGCAAGGCCTTCTGGCCTTCGCCGCCGCCGTTTCCGCTGCTGCATGTGGACACCACCTGGAAGTTCCGCGCCATGTACGCGCTGCGCGATTCGGTGGCGCGAGACAGTGGCATGCAGCTGCTGGTGTATCGCAATCCGACAGCGGAGGCGCAGGGCATCAACCCGTTCGATCATGGCCCGCTGCACACCGATATGTGGAAAACCGAAGGGCTGAAGCAGGCGCTGGACAAGTGGGGTTTCGATGCCGCCTTTGGTGGCGCCCGGCGCGACGAAGAAAAAAGCCGCGCCAAGGAGCGGGTGTTTTCCTTCCGGGCATTGAACCATCGCTGGGACCCGAAAAAACAGCGCCCTGAATTGTGGAATCTCTACAACGCCAGGAAGGCAAAAGGCGAAAGCATCCGGGTGTTCCCGATCTCCAACTGGACCGAGCTCGATGTGTGGCAATACATCCATCTTGAGAAAATTCCCATCGTGCCGCTCTATCTGGCGGCGCCCCGCCCAACCGTCGAGCGTAACGGCCTCCTGCTCATGGTGGACGACGACCGCATGCCGCTGCGCCCCGGAGAGCAGGTGATCGAGCGTTCGATTCGCTTCCGCACGCTGGGCTGCTATCCGCTGACCGGCGCTGTAGAAAGCGAGGCGACGACGCTCACCGACGTGATCCGGGAAATGCTGCTGACGACAACGTCGGAGCGGCAGGGCCGCGCCATCGATCACGACCAGGCCGCAAGCATGGAGAAGAAGAAGCAGGAGGGCTATTTCTGATGGCCGGCCCCGCACTGCATGCCGATGCGCTGATCGCCACCGACATCGACGCCTGGCTGGAGCAGCATCGAACGAAATCGTTGCTGCGCTTCATCACCTGCGGCTCGGTGGACGACGGCAAATCCACGCTCATCGGGCGCCTGCTGTTTGAATCGCGCGCTATCTTTGCGGACCAGCTGGAGGCGCTGGAAGCGGATTCTAAGCGCTTCGGCACGCAGGGCGAGGCCATCGATTTCGCATTGCTGGTGGATGGGCTTACCGCCGAACGCGAGCAGGGCATCACCATCGATGTCGCCTACCGGTTCTTTGCCACCGAGAAGCGCAAAGTCATCGTTGCCGATACGCCGGGCCATGAGCAATACACCCGCAACATGGTGACCGGTGCCTCCACCGCCGATCTTGCCATCATTCTGGTCGACGCGCGAAAAGGCTTGCTCACCCAGACGCGGCGGCACAGCTATCTGGCGAAGCTGATCGGGGTTCGCCACATCGTGCTCGCGGTCAACAAGATGGACCTTGTGGATTATGATCAGAGCCGGTTCGATGCGATCGTCGAAGACTATGCGGCATTCGCGAAGGGCATAGGGATCACCGCCTTCGTGGCGATGCCGATCTCGGGCTTCAAGGGCGACACCATCACAACCACCAGCCCGAACATGCCCTGGTATTCCGGCACCACTCTGATGCAGCATCTGGAAACCGTCGAAGTGGATGTGGCGGCCGACCAGACGAGGCCGTTCCGAATGCCGGTGCAGTGGGCAAACCGCCCGAATCCGGATTTTCGCGGATTCGCCGGCCTCATTTCCGCCGGTGTCGTGAAGCCGGGCGATGCCGTCCGCGTGCTGCCCTCGGGCAAGGCTTCGACCATCGCCCGCATCGCCACGATGGACGGCGACCTGGAAGAGGCGGTTGCCGGCCAATCCGTCACGCTGACATTTGCCGATGAGGTGGATTGTTCGCGCGGTGACGTGATCGCGGCAGCCGGCAATCCGCCACAGGTGTCGAACCAGTTCGAGGCAACGCTCGTCTGGATGGACGAGCAGGAGATGATCCCCGGCCGCGCCTACTGGCTCAAGCTCGGCACCCAGCTGGTGTCCGCCACATTGCAGCAGCCGAAATATCAGGTGAACGTCAACACGATGGAGCATCTGGCTGCCAAGACGCTGGAGCTGAACGCGATCGGGGTCGTCACCCTTGCAACCGATCGTGCCATCATCTTCGAACCCTATACCCAATGCCGCGAGCTGGGCGGCTTCATCCTGATAGACAAGCTGAGCAATGCAACGGTGGCCGCGGGCCTGCTGCAATTTGCGCTGCGGCGGGCCCAGAATGTGCACTGGCAGGCGGTCGACACCAGCCGCGAGGCGCGCGCCGGCCTGAAGAATCAGAAAGCCGCCGTGCTGTGGTTCACCGGCCTGTCGGGTTCGGGCAAATCCACCATCGCCAATCTGGTGGAGAATACGCTGCACCGCATGAACCGGCACACATTCCTGCTGGACGGCGATAATGTGCGGCACGGCCTGAACAGGGATCTGGGCTTCACCGAGGCCGACCGGATCGAGAATATCCGTCGCGTGGCGGAGGTGGCGCGCTTGATGGCCGATGCCGGTCTGATCGTCATCACTGCCTTCATCTCGCCGTTTCGCGCCGAGCGCGACATGGTTCGCCAGATGCTGCCGGAAGGGGAGTTTCTGGAGGTGTTCATCGACACGCCGCTGGCTGTGGCCGAAGCACGCGATGCAAAAGGGCTGTATCGAAAGGCGCGGGCAGGCGAGCTGAAGAATTTCACCGGGATCGACAGTCCGTATGAAGCGCCGGAGCAGCCGGAAATCCGCATAGACACCACCGCCATGACACCGGAGGCCGCCGCCGCGATCGTGGTGGAGCGGCTGCTGGGCGAAGGCTGATCCAGGCGCTGCCCGTCAGATCCGGCCACGGCCCGCCCAGCCACCCGGCGGAGGCTGGCCGACAGGCCGAATTTGCCGAACCCTCCGCATCGCGTCTGCTACAGGGCGCTGTCTTTCGCTGATGACTTCAGCAGATTGCATGGTGGGCGCGGCAAGGATTGAACTTGCGACCCCTGCGGTGTGAACACAGTGCTCTACCACTGAGCTACGCGCCCCGACCAAACGGAGAAGCGGCCGGTTAAAGGACGGCCGGCCTGCCTGTCAACGCCTTTCCCAAAGCTCGATGATAAAGGCTCGTCGAGGTCGGCGCGCCGTCTCGCTTGCGGCGTTGCGGCGAGTGGATGGCTCCGCATCGTAGAGACGCACCATGATCCGCTCAATGGGTGCGGGGCGCCTCAACAGATGGCGCTGCTGGCGGGACGACAGCGGCAATCGGCTCCACC
>JBBRKH010000105.1:0-7254 GCA_038217965.1 Sphingomonadales bacterium
ACGTCTCCCACCTTCGACAATATGGTTGATGGCCAGATCAATCTGCGTGACGCCGCCGCCGGCACGATCACACTGGAAGAAAAGGGCAAGTCCTATCGTCTGAACGAGAGCATTGCGGTCCTCATCTGTCGCCCGCGCGGCTGGCATCTCCCGGAAGCGCATCTGTTGGTCGATGGCGAGCAGGTTTCCGGCGCGATCTTCGATTTTGGCCTGTATGTTTTCCACAATGCACGCACGTTGATCGCCAAAGGCAGCGGACCGTATTTCTATCTGCCGAAGATGGAGCATTATCTGGAGGCGCGGCTGTGGAACAATATCTTCGTGACCGCCCAATCCATCCTCGGGCTGCCGCTGGGCACCATCAAGTCGACCGTGCTGATCGAGACGCTCCCGGCCGCCTTCATGGCCGACGAAATGCTCTATGAACTCCGCGATCACATCGTTGCATTAAATTGTGGCCGCTGGGACTATATCTTCAGCTATATCAAGACATTGAGTGGCGACCCCACGAAAATCCTGCCCGATCGCGCGGCCGTTACCATGGGCGTGCCCTTCATGGCGAACTATGCCGCCCACGTCGTGCGCACCTGCCACCGGCGCGGCGCGCACGCGATGGGGGGCATGTCCGCCTTCATCCCCGTGAAGGGCGACGACGCGAAGAATGGCGCTGCCTTTGCCGCCGTGAAAGCCGACAAGGAGCGCGAGGCGCTGCTCGGCCATGACGGCACCTGGGTGGCCCACCCCGGCCTTGTGCCCGTTGCGCTGGAGGTCTTCGACCGGGTGATGCCGGCGGCCAACCAGCTGGACAGGATGCCGGAGGGCATCGTGTCGGCGGAACAGTTGCTCACCCCCAGCGCCGGCCCGAAAACCGCCGCAGGTCTGGCGATGAACGTCAACGTCGCAATCGGCTACATCGCCGCATGGCTGCGCGGCCAGGGAGCCGTTCCGCTGCACAACATGATGGAGGACGCCGCCACTGCCGAGATCAGCCGCACCCAGCTGTGGCAATGGCGCACCCACGGCGTGGTGCTGGACGACGGCGAGACGGTGACGGCAGCCCGCATCAACGATGAAATCAAGGCCCAGCTCGGCATCTGGAAAGGCGAGGTGGGCAACAATTTCTACACCGCCGGCAGATACACCGAAGCCGCCACGATCCTGTCGGACCTCGTCAACGCGCGCGAATTGCCCGATTTCCTGACCACGCCCGCCTACCGGCTGTTCATGGCAGTGTGATCGGGGCAGTTTGCGCTTGCCAGCGCAATCCGGGGCTTGGATAGGGCACGATAGCATGGCTGACGGGATGACGACCGCTTGAACGAGAACACGCCCTTCGATCTGCCGGCCGATGCCACCGGCGACCAGCTGGATCTCGCCGCCATGGCGGCCTCGCTGTGGGCGCACAAATGGCTGGCGGTTGCGCTGGTTGCCATCTGCGTGGCATTCGCCATTCTCTACCTCAATCTGGTGCCCTACAAATACACCGCGCAACTGTCGCTCACCCCGGCCGAGCACAGCGGCTCGAAGGTTCCCGGCGGCCTTGCCAGCCTTGGTTCCATCGTCGGCGTGGATATCGGCGGCGAGGCCGGATCGTCGTTTGCGATATTCGGCGAAGCCGTAAAAAGCACCACCGTGATGGAGCGCCTCAGCAAGGACCGGCGCATCATGCAGACGGTGTTCAGCGCCCAGTGGGACCCGTCCTACAGACAGTTCCGCGAGCCATTGTCTCCGGTGCGCGGCATCACGCGCCCGATAAAGTCGCTTCTTGCCGTTCCCGACAAGCCGTGGGCGCCGCCCACTGCCACCGATCTCAGGGATTATGCAAAGCTTCGCATCATCGTGACGGAGGACCGCAAGAAGGCGATCACCACTCTCAGTTTCGAGCATCCGGACCCGGAGTTCGCGAAGTATTTTCTCGCCCGCGCCAGCACCGAGGCAGACACGTTCCTGCGGCAAAAGTCGCTCGCCCGCTCCACGGACTATGTGCAGTATCTGGAGCGGCGGCTGAACGAGGTGCAGGTCGCCGAATACCGCCAGTCGCTGGCGCAGGCGCTCAGCAACTACGAGAATCTGCGGATGATGGCGAGCTCGACCGCCGCCTACGCCGCCGAGCCTTTCGGCGAAGTCACCGTCACCACCCGGCCAACCAGCCCACAACCGTTCACCGTGCTGGCAGCCGCAGTGTTGGCCGGCCTCGGCCTCTGGGCCTTTTACGTTCTCATCCTGCGCGGGCTGCTGGCCAGCGTTTCGGCGCGGCGGCGCGCCGCCCGGCTGCGCGCACAGGACAATGCAGCACGATAAGTGATTGCCCGCGCGCGCTGCGGGCTTTAATGGCGCTCAACCTTCAAACGATCGTGCGCCACCAGTCCCGACCTTTCCTCGGCTGCCGGCGTGCCGGCAGCACATTCGGGAAAAGCATGCTCGACAACACATCTATTCTGATTACCGGGGGCACCGGCTCCTTCGGAAAGGCGTTCGTCAAAACCGTTCTGGAGCGCTATCCGGCCGTCAAACGGCTCGTCATCTACTCGCGCGACGAGCTGAAGCAGTATGAAATGGCGCAGACATTTCCGATGGCCCGCTATCCGTCGCTGCGCTATTTCATCGGCGACATCCGCGACGAAGCCCGCCTGCGCCGGGCTCTGGAGAATATCGATATCGTGGTGCACGCAGCCGCGCTGAAGCAGGTGCCGGCAGCCGAATACAATCCGTTCGAGTGCATCAAGACGAACGTGATCGGCGCGCAAAATCTCATCGAAGCGGCGCTCGATGCCGGCGTCAGGCGCGTGGTCGCGCTGTCGACCGACAAGGCGGCGGCGCCCATCAACCTCTATGGCGCCACCAAGCTCTGCTCCGACAAGCTGTTCGTCGCGGCCAACAACATCAAGGGCGACCGCGACATCCGCTTCTCCGTTGTGCGCTACGGCAATGTGATGGGCAGCCGGGGCTCGGTTATCCCCTTCTTTCTCGATCGCTGCAAGGAATCGGGGACGCTGCCGATCACCGATCCGCGCATGACCCGCTTCAACATTTCCCTGCAAGACGGCGTCGACATGGTGCTCTGGTCGATCGAGCATGCCTGGGGCGGCGAAATTCTGGTTCCGAAAATCCCGTCCTACACCATCACCGATGTTGCCACCGCCATTGCGCCCGATTGCCGGCAGGAGGTCGTCGGCATCCGGCCGGGCGAAAAAATCCACGAGGAAATGATCACCTCCAGCGACAGCTACAACACGGTCGATATCGGCAAATATTATGCCATCCTGCCGGTTTCTGGAAACTTCACGCTCGAGGATTATATCGCCGCCATGGGCGGCAGCCTGGTTGCGCCGGGCTTCTCCTACGACAGCGGCAGCAATCCCGATTTTCTCAGCGTCGAACAAATCCGCAGCCTCATCAAATCCCATGTCGAAGGCCGGCAGATCGACTGACAAGCCACCAACGGAGCAGCATCGTGTCCTTCATCCCCTACAGCTGCCAGACAATCACCGATGCCGACATCGAGGCGGTGGTGGCCGTGCTGCGCTCCGAATATCTCACCCAGGGCCCCGCCATCCCGACGTTCGAAGCACGCTTTGCCGCCCGGCATGGTGCCGCACACGCAATTGCCGTGTCCAATGCAACAGCCGGGCTGCATATCGCCTGCCTGGCCCTCGGCATCGGCCCGGGGTCGCTTGTCTGGACATCGCCCAACAGCTTCCTGGCCTCGGCCAACTGCGCGCTTTATTGTGGCGCCGACATCGATTTCGTTGATATAGACCCGCTCACGCGCAACATGTCGCTTGCGGCGCTCTGCGAAAAACTGGCCGTCGCTGCATCGGCCGGAAGGCTGCCGAACCTTTTGATCCCGGTCGATTTCGCCGGCCTGCCGGCCGATCTTGCGGACATGCGCGAACTTGCCGACCGCTACGGCTTTCGTATCGTGGAAGACGCGTCGCACGCCACCGGCGCCGATTATCTGGGCAAGCCCGTGGGCGGCTCCACCCATGCAGACATCACGGTGTTCAGCTTTCATGCCGTGAAGATCGTCACCACGGCCGAAGGCGGCATGGTCACCACGCACGATCCGGCGCTCGCCCGCACGCTGCAGCTGCTGCGCTCGCACGGCATGACCCGCGAACCGGGAGAAATGGAACTGCCGCCGGAAGGCCCGTGGAGCTACGAGCAGTCGATGCTGGGCCTCAACTACCGCATGACCGACCTGCAGGCAGCGCTCGGCACTTCGCAACTCGACCGGCTGGAGCAGATGCAGGCGCGCCGCATCGCGCTGGCGGATCGCTACGACCGGCTGTTCGAAGGCACGCCGCTGCTGCTGCCCGCCCGCCTGCAGGACCGGCAATCTGCCTGGCACCTCTATGTGGTGGAAGTGGACGACAGCCGCACGCAGGTCACTCGCAAGGCGCTGTTCGAAACGCTGCGCGCCGCGCAGATCGGTGTCAATGTCCACTATATCCCCATCCACACCCAGCCCCACTACCGCCGCCTCGGCTTCAAGCCCGGCGATTTCCCCAACGCCGAACGATACTACTCCCGGGCCATTTCGCTGCCGCTGTTTCCCACCATGACCGACGCGCAGCAGGATCGCGTCGTCGGCGTGATCGGCGAGGCGCTCGCTGCATGAGCGGAACCGGCTGCATCGCCGTCATCCCCGCGCGCGGCGGCAGCAAGCGCATTCCGCGCAAGAACATCCGGCCCTTCGCCGGCAAGCCGATGATCGCCTACGCCATCGAGGCGGCCTTGCAATCCGCGCTGTTCGACCATGTGGTTGTCTCAACCGACGATGCCGAGATTGGCGATACCGCCCGCAATTTCGGCGCGAGAACCCCTTTCACCCGGCCGGCGAATCTGGCCGATGATTTTACGCCGACGGTGCCTGTTGTGGCGCACGCAATTGAGGCTTGCAAAACGCTTGGCTGGGACGTGCGCATTGCCTGCTGCATTTATCCGGGAGTTCCCTTCATCACGGTCGACGATCTGCAAGCCGGCCTTTTGCTGCTCGAAACTGGCGCGGCGCCGTATGCCTTTCCTGTTACCGGCTTTCCCTCCCCTATCCAGCGTGCGCTGCGCCGAGAATCCGATGGTCGTGTTGCCCCGTTCGATGCGGCTTATGTCAGCGTGCGCACCCAAGACCTGGAGCCAGCCTACCATGACGCCGGGCAATTCTACTGGGGCCGGGCGGACGCCTGGCTCTCCGGCCTTGGCATTCATGCCAACGGCGCCACCATTGTGCTGCCGGAATGGCGGGTGGTGGATATCGACACGCCAGCCGACTGGCAACGCGCGGAGGCGTTGTTCCGCGCGACCACCGCATGAGGATCGCCATCCGGGTCGATGCCAGTGAAAAGCTTGGAACGGGGCACTTTATGCGCTGCCTTACCCTTGCCGACGCCCTGTCCGCCCGTGGCGCAACTGTGACCTTTCTGTCTGCCCATATGCCAGACCTGTTGCAGGGCGTCGCGATAAAGGCGGGCCATGGAGTCCTGACCTGGCCCGACACGGCGTGGACCATACCCGAAGCGAGCAGCGAATGGAGCATTGCCGGGCAAGACGCCGACGCAGACGCAACGCTGGCCCACGACGACGGCGGCGGCTGGATCGTCTGCGATCACTATGGTCTGGGGCGGAGTTGGGAGCAGCGCATCCGCGGCGCCGGCCGCCGCGTGCTCGCCATCGACGATCTTGGCCGCGCCCATGATTGCGACATTTTGCTGGACCAGAATTTCTACGCCGACCCGTCCGCGCGCTATCCCGGGGACGCGGCCGACAACGTCCTCGTAGGGCCGAAGTTCGCTCTGCTGAAGCCGGCTTTTGCGCAGGCTCGCGCTGAGTGTTCGCTGCGCAAGGATTTGCGCCGCCTGCATCTCTGCATGGGTGGCGCAGACCCGAAGAACACCACTGCGATCATGCTTGATGCCATCGAACTGGCGGGGTTGCGCGCGCTGCCCACGGATATTGTGATCGGTGCGCTGCATCCAGCCAGCGGCGCCATCGCGGCGCGCTGCAAAAGCAACCCGGCCTGGACACTGCATGTGCAAACCGAGCGGATGGCAGACCTGCTGGCCGCAGCCGATCTTGCCATCGGTGCAGGCGGAACCGCCACCTGGGAACGATGCGTGTTGGGCGTGCCGACACTCGCGGTCGAAATCGAGACGAACCAGACGACGCTGCTGGCCGAAATTTCGCGGGCCGGCATCGTCTATGGCGTTCAGGGCAAGTTCGATGCAGCGCGCATCGCAAAACATTTGGCCGCGCTGGTCGACAACCCCGCGCTGCGGGCACAGATTTCGGCGAATGCATTTGCCGTTACCGATGGGGCAGGCGCCACACGGGTCGCCAACCTGATGTCGGGCGAGGCCGTCCGGATCCGAGAGGCCTTGCTCGCCAATAGCGCCAATCTGCACGCCTGGCGCAACGCGCCAAGTGTCCGCGCCGTCTCTCGAACGACCGCACCCATCGAACTTGAGGCCCACGAACGCTGGTTGCGGCAAACACTCGATGCTCCCGATCGCTGGCTTCTTATCGGTTCGCGTGCTGGTCACGATGTGGGTGTAGTGCGTTTCGACCTGGTCGCACCAACACAAGTGGAGGTGTCCATCTACACAACTGCGGATGCCGCCCCCGGCGACGGGACGCCGCTGTTGCTTGCCGCCGAAGCCTGGCTTAGGGGCCATGTGCATGCTGCAGAGACGATACGCGCTGTTGTTATGGCAGGAAATGCACGCTCGGGTGGGCTATTTGCCCGCGCCGGCTATACGGCCGTCTCCGAGGCATTCGAGAAAAAGGTAAGGCCATGAGTGCCAATCAGAATTTCGCAATCGGCGGACGCATGGTGGGGCCGGATCACGCACCGTTCGTGATCGCTGAAATGTCTGGCAATCACAACCAGTCGCTGGATCGTGCCATGGCACTGGTGGACGCCGCAGCCGAAGCCGGCGCGCACGCGCTGAAGCTGCAGACCTACACCGCCGACACCATGACGCTCGATGTCGATGCCGAAGGCTTCAGCATCACGGATGCCGACAGCCTCTGGAGCGGCGCTTCGCTCTACAAGCTCTATCAGCAGGCCTACACGCCCTGGGAATGGCATGGCCCCATCTTCGCGCGCGCACGCGGACGCGGGATGGTGCCGTTTTCCTCGCCATTCGATGAGACGGCCGTGGATTTCCTGCAAGGGCTTGATGCGCCATGCTACAAGGTTGCCTCATTTGAGAACACCGACCATGCGTTGATCCGCAAGATGGCGCGCACAGGAAA
>JBBRKH010000106.1:0-7251 GCA_038217965.1 Sphingomonadales bacterium
CGCCGCAGTCACCTATATCTACAACAAGGGCAATCTGCTGGCCGGCCTCGGCAACTCCTCTGTTTCGCCGGTGTCGCCGACGCTGGCGCTGCAATCCAACAATTATGATCAGGGCGCGATCAACCACTACGGCGTGTTCCAGCTGAACAGCGAATGGTCGGACAGCTTCTCGACCCAGGCGCGGGTGAGCTATCACGATTACGAGCGGCTGCAGGTGCCGTTCTCGCCGCGCGAGTTTGGCCAGTTTTCGGTTTGCACCGAAGATGTGACCAGCGGCAGCCCGTCGCTCTGCCCGAGCGGCTCCAGCGCAAACCCCGGCGTGCCGCGCATCCTGCTTGGCCCGGATACCCCGCGCCAGGCCAACGAACTGTTTGTGCAGACGCTCGGCGTCGAATTGCAGGCTCGCATCACCGGCAACGGCCATGATGTGAAGGTGATCGCCGAGCGGCGCGGGCAGGACATCACCAACCTGTTCGGCAACCGCATCTCCGGCGCCTTCTATTTCGACAGCATCGCCGATCTGCAGGCGCAGCGTGCCGGCGAACTGCGGATCGGACCGCCGATCCAGGGGACGGTCGAATCCATCACTGCCGTTTTCCAGAACAATGTCTATGTGTTCGGGGTGCAGGACACCTGGGAAATCAATCCGGACCTGACCTTCATCTATGGCGCGCGCTATGATCTTTACGAAACGCCGGACCGGCCGCGGACCAACAGCTTCTTCGTCGGTCGCTATGGCTTTGCGAACAGCGCAAATCTCTCCGGCCGCGGCGTGCTGCAGCCACGTTTCGGCTTGAACTGGCGCGCCGATGACAGGCTGCGCCTGCGCGGATCGGCCGGCCTGTTCGCCGGCGGAAGCCCGAATGTGTGGGTGTCGAACAACTACTCGAACACCGGCCTGGGGCAGGCGGACATCACCCTCCGCCGCACGGCGGCCGGCTTCACGGTTGGGGGCATACCGGGGCTGACAACGGCGCAACAGAATGCGCTCGGCGCTGCCACGTTGAACGGCGTGACGGGCGGTCCCGGTGTTCCGGCCGAGTTGATTGCATTGGCACAAACGGCGGGTTCGGCGCTGGCTACCACGAACGCGCTCGATCCGTCGTTCACCATTCCGTCGCAATGGCGGGTGTCGGGTACGGTGGATTACAACGCGAATCTCGGCCCGCTGGGCGATGACTGGCGTCTGAAAGGCAGCGTCACCTGGTCGAGAGTGAAGGACGGTCTCACCTGGACCGACCTGCGCTCGGTTCCGAACGCCGTGCAGGCGACGCTTCCCGATGGTCGGCCACGCTATCAGGCGGTGACCAGCTTCGGCGACCAGAACACCGATCTGCTGCTGAAGAACACCGATCGCGGCTACAGCTGGAACATCGTCGGCGGTTTCGACAAGGCGTGGGACAACGGAATTTCGATGGCCGCGTCGTACACCTTGCAGCGCGCCAAGGACGAAAGCCCGGGCACCTCGTCCATTGCCTTCTCCAACTATGACAACACGGTCGGCAACGATCCGAACAACTCGGCCTATGGGACGTCGAACTATCAGATCGACAACACAATCCGCTTCCGGATCGGCCTCGATACGCAGCTGTTCGGCGAAAATTCGACCCGTTTCGAAATGTTCTTCAACAGCCGTGCGGGGCAGCGTTTCAGCCATACCATGTTCGAGGATGGCTTCGGCCGGTCGCCGATTTTCGGCACCAATGGCAACCGCAACCGGCAATTGCTCTATGTGCCGGATGTGTCGTCGGCAACGGCGGACCCGCTGGTGACCTATGCCAGCACGGCGACCTACGAAGCGCTGCGCGACTTCATCCAGGGCGGCGTCCTGGACGATTATCAGGGGCAGGTGGCGCCGAAGAATCTGGGTCGCAGTGGCCGGTTCAACAAGCTTGATCTTTCGGTCAGGCAGGAAATCCCGTTCTTTTTCGGCGGCAAGATCGAAGCCTTTGCGGACCTCGAGAATTTCCTGAACCTCATCAACAAGGATTGGGGCTCGTTGCAGCAGGTGGTGTTCCCGTACCGGGCATCACTGGTCACGGTTGGCTGCCAGACGGTGACCGGGGGCGTAGGCACACCGGTGACCAACAACACCCAGCGTTGCGACCGCTATGTCTATTCGAACTTCCAGAGCCCCAACCAGGTGCTGCAGACAAATCCGTCGCTGTGGCAGATCCGGGTCGGCGTGCGGATCGGCTTCCGCGGGCTCTGATCGGCGCTGAGCGAGACAAAGGGCGGCCATTGTGGGCCGCCCTTTTTCTTGTGGGTTCAATGGGTTGCTGTGGAAGTTGCGTTGCCCGGCCGGTTCCGCTAGCTAGCCGCGTCCGTTGGCCCCTGTGGCGGAATTGGTAGACGCGTCCGACTCAAAATCGGATGCCGCAAGGCTTGCCGGTTCGATTCCGGCCGGGGGTACCACGCCGGAGGCGGCAGTGATTTGTGCAAAGCACAAATTCACTGACTCGCCGCAGGCGCGGCCGGCGTGCAGATGCTGTAGCACAGCATCTGACACGACCGACGACGCGGCTTTGCCGCGTCCCTTCCTTCCTTCCGTCCTTCTCTCCCTCCCCCGTCCCCACCCCAAACCGACCCGCCGCCTCCACCGCCGTCCACAATGTTCCACGTGGAACATACAATCGAAAAAACATAACCAAAAACGATGTTCCACGTGGAACATCCAGATCGGTTAGGTTCCGGCAGAAAATGTTCCACGTGGAACATCCTCTCCAATCTCCTGAAAGCCGAGCGCCGCTCCGAATAAACGACAGCATGACTGCCCTGTCTGTTCACAAAAAGATCGCATTTGCCATTCCGGATTGTCCAGCATAGCCTGCAGGGGAACGGGGGAGGGGCAGCACAGCATGAAGCGCTTCACGCAATCCGGCTTGCCGGCAATTTCGGAAAGCCGCACCCTGCGCCTCGCGCTCTGCTTCCTGTTGTATGCGGCCCAGGGCGTGCCGATCGGTCTGTTCAGCTTTGCCATTCCCGGCTGGCTCGCGGCCAGTGGCGCATCGGCCGCGCAGGTGGGGGCGGTTCTGGCGGCGGCATCGCTGCCGTGGACGCTGAAGTTTCTGAACGGTTTTCTGATGGATCGCTTTGCCTGGCTGCCGATGGGGCGGCGGCGCCCGTGGCTGATCGGCTCGCAGGCTGTGCTCCTGTTGGGCCTTGCCGCACTCGCGGTCCGCGATCCGGCGATTTCGGATGTGGGCTTGATCGCGGCCTTTGCGTTTGCGCTCAATCTTGCGGTCAATTTTCAGGATGTGGCGGTGGACGGGATGGCTGCCGATCTGGTGCCCGATGGCGAGCGGGCGCGGACCAGCGGCATGATGTTCGGCGGGCAGGCCATCGGCATTGCGGCAACGACGGCGCTCGGCGCGTTGCTGCTTCGGGACCATGGGCTGCGCGGCGCAGCGATTGCAGCGGGCACCTATGCATTGCTGGTTCTGCTGCTGATTCTGCTGTGCCGGGAGCGGCCGGGGGAGAAGCTGCTGCCATGGACGACCGGCCAGGCATCGCCGGTTTCCGTGCAGGCGCACGCCGGCAACTGGCGCGTCATCTTTTCCG
Source organism: Sphingomonadales bacterium (assembly GCA_038217965.1). Taxonomy (GTDB): domain Bacteria; phylum Pseudomonadota; class Alphaproteobacteria; order Sphingomonadales; family Sphingomonadaceae; genus Sandaracinobacteroides. The sequence goes on from JBBRKH010000106.1 coordinate 3,562, forward strand.
GCACGATCGCGGCAATGCTTCCGCGGCCCTGTGTGCTGCTGTGCCTGTCGTGCCTGATGTTCGGCTTTGCGCAAGGCCTCAGCGAGGGCGTCTTGCCGCTGATCGCCACGCAGACCTCGGGCCTGACGCAGGTGGAATACAGCTCGCTGGTGGCGGCGGGAAAGCTGGCGTCCGGCCTGATGGGCATCATGGTATTCGGCTTGGTTGCCGATCATTTCGGGCCGCTGAAGCTGTTCCGGGCGAGCTTCCTGCTTGCCGGGGCGGCGACTGCAGCGATGCTCCTGGCGCTGCCCTCCTGGGCCTCGCCATGGCCGGTCACCCTGTTTCTGCTGCTGTTTTTGCAGACGCGCACGATGCAACTTGTTGGCTTCGGGGCGCTGGCGATGGGGCTTTGCCGGCCGGCGGTGGCCGCCACGCAGATGACGCTGTTTGCCGCGGTCGGCAATCTCGGCAAGACGATCAGCGCGGCCAGTCTTGGCTTGCTGGATGCGGCCGGTGGCCATCCGGCGATGGTTTCGGCGATGCTGGCGGCACTGGTTGCGGGGCTGGCATTCGCTTTGATGAAGCGGGCGCCGGAGCCGGTGCGATCCGTGCCTGCCGGGGCCGTGGCATGAGTTTGGCCGTGGCATGAATTTGGGGGAAGCGTCGCATGATGCAGGCTGAAAGCCTGGCGCGCAGGGCGCTGTTCCCCGCAATTTCCGATAGCCGAGCGCTGCGGCTTGGCATGATCTTCCTGCTGTATTTCGCGCAAGGCGTGCCGCTCGGGCTTTTCTATATCGCGCTGCCGGCATGGATGGCGGTGAACGGAGCGGGTGCGGCGGCGGTTGGCACGGTGCTGGCGGCGGTCTCGCTGCCGTGGACGCTGAAATTCTTCAACGGCTTCATCATGGAGCGCTACCCCTATTTGCCGATGGGGCGGCGGCGGCCCTGGCTGATCGGCGCGCAGTTGCTGATCGTTGCCGGCCTGCTTGGAATGGCGGCGGCCAATCCGGCGGCGACCGATGTGGCGCTGCTGTCGGCCTTTGGATTCGGGATCAACGTGGCGACCACCTTTCAGGATGTGGCGATCGACGGGATGGCGGTGGATCTGGTGCCGGAAGACGAGCGGGCGCAGGCGAACGGGCTGATGTTTGGCGGGCAGGCGCTGGGCATGGCGGCGGCGGGGGCGATCGCCGGGTGGGGCATCGGCGCGTTCGGGCTGCAACCGGTGCTGATGATGGCAGCGCTGTTCGTGGTGGGGCTGCTTGGCTGGTTGATGCTGTGCCGCGAGCGGCCGGGGGAGCGGCTGATGCCGTGGTCGGCGGGCGCCCCGTCACCGGCGTGCTTGGACGCGCATCTGGGCGCATGGTGGCCGGTGCTGCGGACGACCTGGGCGGCGATGACGGCGCGCAAAAGCCTGCTGGTGCTGCCGGCGCTGATGCTGATCGGGATGCACGGCGGGTTTTACAGTGGCGCCCTGCCGGTGGTGGCGGCGGAGACGGCCGACTGGTCGCAAGACCGGATTTCCGGGATGATGGCGGCCGGTTCGCTGGTTGCGGGGCTGCTGGCGGTTGCGGTTTACGGGTTGATCGTGGGGCACGCGGGGGTCAGGCGCAGCATGATGGGTGGCTATGCGCTGCTGCTGGCGACGACGCTGGGGGTGCTGGCGCTGGCGCCTGCCTGGCCCGATGGCTGGCCGCTCGCGATGCTGATGCTGGTTTCGGATCCGATCAACTTCTTCCTCGCCGTGTGTGCCGGCACGGTGGCGATGCAGCTCTGCACGCCGGCCGTCGCGGCGACCCAGTTCACGCTCTATATGGCAACGGTGAACCTCGGGCGCACCATCGGCTCCGGGCTGCTCGGCCCGCTCGATTCGCTTGGCGGCGGGGTGGCGATGATCGGCGGGATGGCGGCCGTGGGGCTGGCGGGGATTTTCATGGCGCGCGGGCTGCCGGTGGCCGGGCCTCAGGATAGCGGGCGGCTGGCGGCTTCTTCTGCCGGCAAGTGAATTTCGGCGAGTTTCCAGCCGAGGCCGTGGTGGCCGTGGCGGTGAAAGATGGCTTGCGGGGCGTCGGGGCCGGCGCCTTTTAGGGTCAGGACCACTTAAAGCCAGAAGGCGCCCCCCTAGGCGATGCCGGTGCAACGCGGTATGAATGAAATTCATTCGAGGGGAAACCGATGATGACGTTTACAAGATTTGCCATTCCGGCTGTGGCTGTGGCTCTGGCGCTTGCGCTGGCGGCGTGCGGGCCGAGCGAGACCGAGCAACGGGTGGATGCCATCGAAGGCAAGATGGACGCGAAGGCGGATGCCGTGGCAGCGAAGGCGGATGCGGTTGGCGCGAAGGCGGATGCGATTGGCGCGAAGGCGGATGCGCTGGCCGACCGCGCCGGGCAGAAGCTCGATTCGCTGGAGACGCGGATGGTGGCCAAGGCCGACGCGATCGGCGCGAATGCCAACAGCATGGGCAGGCAGATCGACGCCAAGACCGATTCGCTGGAGCGCCGGCTGGATGCGAAGGGCGACGCGATAGATGCGAGGGTGGATGCGGCGGGCGCCAATCTGTCTGCCAGGGCGGATTCCGTGGAAGCGCGGGCGGAAGCGGCGGCGGCGCAGGTTCGCGACGGCAAGTGAATCCGGTTTGCCGGAGTGGCGTGGCGTGATGCCAGCCAGCCGGCCGGCTGGCCGCAAGACGCAGATCGTGGTGGTGGGCGGCGGTGCGGGCGGGCTCGAGCTGGTGGCGAAGCTGGGCAAGGCGCTGGGCCGGAAAGACTTCGACATCATCCTGGTCGATCGCAACCAGACGCACATCTGGAAGCCGCTGCTGCACGAGGTGGCGGCCGGATCGCTCGACGCGAATCTGGACGAGGTGGGCTATCGCGGGCACGCCTATCGCTGGGGCTACCGCTATTTCGATGGCACGCTGGAGGATATCGACCGCGCGGCCGGCGAGATCGTGGTGGCGCCGATCGTCGACGAGGATGGCCGCGAGATCGTCGGGCGGCACCGCATCCGCTTCGACTGGCTGGTGCTGGCGGTGGGATCGGTTTCCAACGATTTCGGGACGCCGGGCGTGCGCGAGCATGCGATGTCTTTGGAGACGCGGGCCGATGCGGATCGCTTCCGGCGGCGGCTGCTGAACCAGTGCCTCAGGGTTTCGCGCGAGATGAGCGCGGACCCGGCCGGCGACAGCCTGGTGCGCGTCGCCATCGTGGGCGGCGGAGCAACCGGGGTCGAGCTGTCGGCGGAGCTATATTCGGCCGCTGACGGCCTTGCTTTCTATGGGCTGGAAGTGTTCGAAGCGAAGCGGCTGCAGGTGACGCTGATCGAGGCGGGTGCGCGCATCCTGCCAGCGCTGCCGGACAAGCTGGCAGCGGCAGCGCACCACGAACTGGAGGTGCTGGGCGTCGCCGTGTTGACCGGCAACCCGGTGATTTCGCTGAGTGCAGACGCCATTGCCCTGAAGGACGGCAGCCGAGTGCCGGCCGATCTGATGGTGTGGGCGGCGGGTGTGAAAGGGCCGGAATTCCTGGCCGGCATCGGCGGGCTGGAAACGACACGCGGCAATCACATCGTTGTGGGGCCAACGTTGCAGACGACGCGCGATCCGCGGATTTTTGCCATCGGTGATTGCGCGAGCTTTGTGCCGGTTGAGGGCGGGCGACCAATTCCGCCTCGGGCACAGGCGGCGCACCAGATGGCGACGACCGC
>JBBRKH010000107.1:0-7215 GCA_038217965.1 Sphingomonadales bacterium
GGCATAGGTGCGGGCCTTGCCCTGCGCGTCAGCGAGGCTGGTGGCCTGTGTGAGATCGAGCTGGCGCAGGCCAAAGCCAACGTCCATCACATGCCCGTGCGCGTCGATGAGACCGGGAAAGATTGTCTTGCCCTTCACGTCCAGCCGATAGTCGCCCGCTGCCAGCTTCGGCTCGGCAGCACCCTCCCTGAGCGTTGCCAGCAGTTTGCCATTGTCGCCGATCAACAGACCGGTGAAGCGGGTGAGCGCGCCGGTGTCGTTGATGGTGTAGCCATTGGCGTTGACGACAAGGGTTTTGGCGTCCGCCGCGGACGCCAGCAGCAGGGCAAGCAGAATGCGGATCATGAAAAGCGCCGGACAAGAGAGGAAGTGTCCTGCCGTGCGCCGCCCATCGCCTGCACATCGGCGTAGAATTGATCGACCAGCGCGGTCAGCGGCAGCCTCGCGCCGTTGCTGCGTGCCTCATCCAGCACCAGCCCCAGATCCTTGCGCATCAGATCGACCGCGAAGCCGAAATCGAAGCGTCCTTCGATCATGCTCCTGGCGCGGTTGTCCATTTGCCAGCTCTGCGCGGCGCCTCTGGAAATCACATCGACGACCGCTGCGGCATCGAGGCCGGCGGCCCGTGCGAAGTGCAGCGCCTCGGCGAGCCCCTGCACCACTCCGGCAATCGCAATCTGGTTCACCATCTTGGCAAGCTGCCCCGATCCTGCCGGGCCCAGGTGCCCGGTCATCCGGGCGTAGGCCTGCATGACGGGATCGGCAGCGGCGAAGGCAGCGTTGCTGCCGCCGCACATGATGGTCAGCTGGCCGGCCTCGGCGCCGGCCTGGCCGCCGGATACCGGCGCATCCAGGCAGTGCAATCGCGGGTTGGCGGCTGCAATCTGCCGCGCAAGGCCGGCAGATGCGGTGCTGTGATCGACGAACAATGCGCCGTCCGGCAGGGTCTGGAAGGCGCTGCTGGTGACCTGGCGCACATCGTCGTCGTTGCCGACGCAGGTGACGAGGGCGTCTGCTCCCTCGCAGGCTGTGGCGGGCGTGTCGGCGGGGGTGCCGCCATGGGCGGCGGCAAAACGGTCGGCCTTTGCCGGGCTCCGGTTGAACAAGCGCAGGCTGTGCCCGGCGGCGACCAGGTGCCGCGCCATGGGCCAGCCCATCACTCCAAGGCCAATGAAGGCGATGTCTGCCATGCAGGCCGACATGCCAATCGAAACGGCGGCGCGCAAGGGAGAACCATGCTGCTGCACGCTGATTTCGGTGCCATGGTTTGCAGCGAAAAGCGGCATCGGCTAGGCGGCAGGTGCGACAGGCAGAAGGCAGACAGCATGGCAACCCTTTCCCCCTTATCAGCGACCGAAGCGGAGGCGCCATTGGCCATCGGGCCCGATGATGTGGTGCGCGCTGCCGACGCCATCGCCGGTCAGGTGGTGCGCACTCCCACGCTGGAAAGTCGCACGCTGGGCGAGCTGACGGGCGCACGCATCTTCCTGAAGTTCGAGAATTTGCAGTTCACCGCCGCATACAAGGAGCGCGGCGCGCTGAACCGGCTGCTGGCGATGACCGACGACGAGCGTCGGCGCGGGGTTATCGCGATGTCGGCCGGCAACCATGCGCAGGGCCTTGCCTATCACGCCAAGCGGCTGGGCATCCCGGCCACCATCGTGATGCCGCGCTTCACCCCGCTCATCAAGGTGCAGCAGACCGAAGGCCATGACGCCGAGGTGGTGCTGCACGGCGAAAAGCTCGAGGAGGCGGCCACCCACGCGCACATGCTTGCAGACCGCCGCAGCCTGGTGTTCGTGCACCCGTATGACGATGCGCTGGTCATGGCCGGCCAGGGTACGGTGGCGCTGGAAATGTTCGAGGATGCGCCCGACATTGATACGCTGATCGTGCCGATCGGTGGCGGCGGGCTGATTTCCGGCTGTGCAGTGGCAGCGCAACGCTTTGCGCCCAAATGCGACATTATCGGCGTGCAGGCCGAACTCTACCCTTCGATGCGCTCCACCTTGCTCGGAGAGCCGGTGGTGGCCGATGGCGACACGCTGGCTGAAGGCATTGCGGTCAAGGTTCCCGGCACGTTGACGGTGCCGTGCGTGCGCAAGCTGGTGTCGGATGTGCTGCTGGTTGGCGAGCGGGACATGGAGCGCGCCGTATCGATGCTGCTGGCGATCGAGAAGACGGTGGTGGAAGGGGCCGGCGCCGCCGGCCTCGCTGCCATTCTCGCCAATCCGCGCCGCTTCCGCGGGCGGACCATCGGGTTGGTGCTGTGCGGCGGCAACATCGACACCCGCCTGCTGGCCAATGTGCTGCTGCGCGATCTGGCGCGCTCCGGAAGGCTGGCGCGGCTGCGCATCCGCCTGAAGGACCGGCCCGGGCAGCTGTTCGGCGTGGCGCGCGTGTTCGATCAGCAGCAAGTGAACATCCTGGAGGTGTCGCACCAGCGCATCTTCACCAATCTTCCGGCCAAGGGCCTGGTGACCGAGATCGAATGCGAAACGCGTGGCAGCGACCATCTCGACCGGCTGATCGAGGCACTGCGCGGTGCCGGCTACGAAGTCAGCCGGGTGGAGCTCGCCTGATCGCATTTGCCGCCATTTCGGATATGTTGGCAGCCGGTTAACTGTCTTGGTCACTGGTATTGGCGCGCCGTGTGTCGCACGATGCCTTGTGGTCGACGGAGGGGTCGGCGCCAGATGTGCCATGCGCACCTTTCTGCCGCAGCCGGTTGCTCAGCAATCGATTGCGCTGACCGCTCCGTTTGTGCAGAATTGCGTGTCCGGCCGTTTTTGCGGTTGATGGACGCGGTGGCGAGGTGCGGGTGAAGAGTGTGGTTCGAGCAAATTCTGCAGCTGGCCTTTGCCCCAGCTCTGCCAGGGCATGCGTCGGGCCGGGGCTGCGCCAGCCGCTGTGCATGTCCGCATGACCGACCAGCCAACCCGCTTCCCGCGCTTCTTCGTGACGGCGGAAAGCGTCTGCCCGTATCTGCCGGGGCGCACCGAGCGGAAGGTTTTTGCCGAGCTGCGCGGGCCCGACGCCAGCCGGATGAGCGAAGGGCTTGGCCGCATCGGATTCCGCCGCAGCCAGAATGTCGTCTATCGGCCAAGCTGCGAGGGCTGCAATGCCTGCGTTTCAGTGCGCATCGTGGCCGCCGAATTCGCCCCGACAGCTTCCCAGAAGCGGCTGATCAAGCGGCATGCCGATCTGGATGTCGCAGCCTGCGATCCGTGGGCCACCGAAGAGCAGTTTGCCCTGCTGAAAGCCTATCTGAAAGACCGGCACCCCAAAGGCGGCATGGCGACCATGGATGGCTATGATTTTGCCGAAATGATCGAGACATCGCCGGTGGATACCGTCGTCGTCGAATATCGCGAGCCGCCGTCGGGCGGCCGGCCGGGCAAGCTGATCGGCGCCTGCCTAACGGATAAGCAATCCGATGGGCTGTCCATGGTCTACAGTTTCTACGATATCGGGCCGCGTGCCCGCAGCGGCCTCGGCACCTACATGATCCTCGATCATGCGCTCCGCGCCGCTGCCGTCGGCATGCGGCATATCTATCTCGGTTATTGGGTGAAGGGCAGCCCGCGGATGGACTACAAGCGAAAATTCTCGCCTCTGGAAAGGCTTACGCCGCGCGGGTGGCAGGTGATGCCCGCCGAACAGACGCCGGCGGCCGAAAGCCCGCGCCAGCCAGCGGGATTTTTCGCCGCAATCGACTAATGTGCCGCTGCCGTCTACCATGCACGGCATGATGCGCACAGCCGATCCCCAGAATGTTGCACTGTTCGGCGAGCTGGCGCGGGATTGGTGGGATCCCGATGGCAGCTCGAAACTGCTGCACCGGATAAACCCGGCCCGGCTGCGCTACATCAGGGACGCAGCGGTCGCGCACTTCCGGCTGGACGCGCACACGCGCCGGGCGCTTGCCGGCCTGTCGGCGCTGGATGTCGGGTGTGGCGGCGGGCTGGTTGCCGAGCCGCTCGTGCGCATGGGAGCCGATGTTTCCGGCATCGATGCGGGCGAGGATGTGATCGCCGTCGCGCGGGAGCACGCGCGGCTGCAGGGATTGCAGATCGACTATCGCGCCGGAGACGTAACCGCGCTGGCCAAGGCCATGCCGGCACGTTTCGATATCGTCACATGCCTGGAAGTGGTGGAGCATGTCAGCGACGTGCCGGAGTTTCTCGCCGCACTCAGCGGCCTGCTAAAGCCGGGCGGGCTGCTGATTTTCTCCACCCCCAACCGCACGCCGCTGAGCTGGGTGGTGCTGATCGCCGGCGCGGAGCGGCTAGCGAAGCTGATCCCCAGCGGCGGTCATGAATGGAAGCATTTCCTGAAGCCCGACGAGCTGACGCTGAAGCTGGCCAACGCGGGCTTGCGCGTGCAGGACATCAGCGGCCTCAGCTGGTCGCCGTTCAAGGGCTTCCATGTCGGCAGCGACGTGTCGGTAAACTATATCGGCACGGCGAAACCGGCATAGCCCGCAAGCAGCCCGGCCGCTGCGCCGGCCAGGCCGAGGCCGCCCCGCCAAAGGAAATCGCCCCGATGCGCCCCCGGAGAGCTGGAAAAGGCCCCCGGCGCGCAATCTGCAGCCTATTTCTTCCGCTCCGGCACTGCAAAGCGCCCGCTGACCCGGCTGCCGGCCTGTCCGCCGGAGGATTGGCCATCAAGGGTGGACCGCCCGCTGGCGAGATCGATCGTCAGGCGGTTGCCGTTCAGACGCGTTGTGCCGCGCACCAGCTTCACGTCGCCGATCAGGGTCAGCAGGCGCTTGTCCACATCGTAGATGCCGAAGCGCGAGGTTGCCCGCTCGGAGGGCGTCGTCACGCGCACATTGCCATCGGCATCCAGCCGCCGGATGACCGGATCGCCCGTGGCAGGCCGTGAATAGACAATTTTGATGCGGTTGGCCTCCAGCGTCAGCCCGCCCTGTCGCACGCGGACGTTGCCGGAGAAGATCGCCTGGTTGAGCGCATCGAGCACTTCGATCCGGTCGGCGTCCACATCGATGGGCGCCCTGGTATCCAGGCCTTTCAAGGCCGATGTTGCCAGACTTTGCGCCTGGCAAGCGTGACTGTGCAGCGCAGCGGTCGACAGGAGAATGATGGCTATGGCAAGTTTCATGAGGCTGTCCGGCTGGGGGTTATGCGCATCGAAACGCGCTCGTCGAGGATGACCCGGCGGCCTTCGATGTCCGCCTCGAAGCTTCCGGCCGAGAATTTCCCCATCGGCAGGGTGCCGGAGACAGGATCGGTGGAGGTTACCCGGTTGCTGTCGATATCGACGAGGATGCGGCGGCCATCGAGGCTGTAGCCGCTGCTGCTTCGGGCCATCACCGGGCCCTCGATCAGCACCTGGTTGCGCTCGATCAGATATTCGCCCTGCGGCGCCGTCACGATGGACAGGCCATCGGCGCGGCGGATCTGCGCGGACAGTTCGGTGAGCAGAACGACCGGCACCGCACTGCTTTTCTGCACGCCCGATGCCGCGCGGATTTCGAAAGGCTCGCCGCTCCCGGTTTCGCCGCGATAGGTTGCCTCCGTCACCCGCATGCGCTCGTCCGCTTTCATGGCGCTGTCTTTGGAAAGCAGAAAGCTGAATTCCTGCGTCGCCGACAAGGGCAGCGCAATCAGCACGGCAAGCAGAACAAGGCTGGCGATCGGCAGCGCAACTTTGGCCGCCGCAACCACCGCATCGCGCGGGCCGCCCGGCAGCATCGATCGCCGGCGCGCTTCTGCAGCGCGGGCGACCCCGGTTGCCGCGCGAGTGTCAGATGTGCGCAAAGATGTCGATTTCCGGCCAGCCCGCCAGATCGAGCTCGGCGCGATGCGGCAGGAATCCGAAGCACGCCTGCGCCAGTTCGGTGCGGCGCTCCCGCGCCAGTCTTTCGTTCAGGATCGGCATCATCTGATGCAGATACCGCACATCCGACGCTGCATACTCCTTCTGGGCGTCGGAAAGCACGGCAGCGCCCCAGTCGGACGATTGCTGCGCCTTGGAAATTTCCGCACCCAGCAGCTCGCGGACGAGATCCTTCAGGCCATGACGGTCGGTGTAGGTGCGCACCAGGCGGCTGGCAATCTTCGTACAGAAAACCGGCGCGGCCACCGTTTGCAGGTAGCGCTTGATGACGGCGAGATCGAAGCGCGCGAAATGATAGAGCTTCAATCGCGCTGGATCGGCCAGAATCGCCCGCAGCACCGGGGCCGCATAGTCCCCTTGAAACCGCACCAGATGTTCGTCTCCGTGGCCGTCGGCCAGCTGGATCAGACAAAGGCGGTCGCGATTGGGGTGCAAACCCATCGTTTCGGTATCGACGGCGATGGGCCCGGGGGCGAAAACATCGCCCGGCAGATCGCCTTCGTGCAGGTGAATGGTCATCGCCAGCGCCTTACGGCGTTCAGGCCCGATGGGCAATGCGCCCAGGGCCTCACCCTAGCTGTAGGCGATCCACAACCCCATCAGGAGCACATAGCCGCACGCCATTCCGGACAACAGCGCGCCCCAGAGCAAGCGATGCTCCTGCTGGCGTGACTGACCCATGCTGCTGTCTCCCTCCCGAACCGGGAACGAAACTTATCCACAGGGCCACAGGAGTCAAGGAAAAAGCGGCACGTCCTGTTCGGTTCGTTCGACATTTCCGTTGCTCATGGCTTGCAGCGTGCTGTCCCTGCGTGCGTTCGCCGAGGATCCGGATGATCCAGTCACGACGGCGCAACGCCACCTTGTTGCCTCAGTGCATCTGGGGCCTCCCTTTTTGCCAGCTTGGCGGGCAGCTTTAGCGCGGTCAACGCTGACCATCATGCCAGCCCCTGCCAGACCCCGCGATGCAGCGACGCTTATTCTGGTGAGGCAGGACGCCGAGCTGCCCCGCATATTGATGGGTCGGCGAGCCGCAGGCCATGATTTCATGCCTGACAAGTGGGTGTTCCCCGGCGGGCGGATCGACCGGGCGGACTATTCCGCGCCGTCGATGCGCGATCTGCAACCCGACGTTGCCGCCGCGCTGGCGGCCACGGCACGCCGGCGCCGCCAAGACGGCGGCAGGCTGGCGCACGCACTGGCGCAGACCGCCGTGCGCGAAACCTACGAGGAAACCGGGCTGATCGTCGGCACGCTGGCGGGCGACCGCCTGGTGGCCGATCTTGGCGGCCTTGCCTATGTTGCCCGCGCAATCACCCCGCCGGCCCGGCACAAGCGGTTCGATGCGCGCTT
>JBBRKH010000108.1:0-7156 GCA_038217965.1 Sphingomonadales bacterium
GGCGACGGTGGTTCGCAATGTGACGATCTATGACGGCAAGGGCGGGCGGATCGACAATGGTGCGATCCGTTTCGAGGGCGGCAAGGTGGTCGCCATCGGGCAGACGGTGAATGAGGCGGGTGCAACGGTGATCGACGGGGCGGGGAAGTGGGTGACGCCGGGGATCATCGATATCCATTCGCACCTGGGCAATTATCCCTCGCCCGGCGTGCCGGCGCATTCGGATGGCAACGAGGTGACCGGGCCGGTGCGGTCGGAGGTGTGGGCCATTCATGCCGTGTGGCCGCAGGATCCGGGCTTCGCGCGTGCCTTGGCGGGCGGCGTGACGGCGATGCACGTGCTGCCCGGCTCGGCCAATCTGTTTGGCGGGCGCGGGGTGACGCTGAAAAATGTCTATGGGCGGACGGCGCAGGACATGATGCTGCCGGGCGCGCCGTGGAGCCTGAAGATGGCGTGCGGCGAAAATCCGAAACGCGTTTACGGCAGCAAGGGGCAGATGCCGGGCAGCCGGATGGGCAATGTTGCGCTGATGCGGCAGACCTGGGCCAATGCGCGGGATTACAAGGCGCGGCTGGCTGCTGCGAAGGGGCCGATGAAGCGCGATTTGCAGATGGAGACGCTGGTGGGCGTGCTGGACGGCAGCATTCTGGTGCAGAATCATTGCTACCGCGCCGACGAGATGGCCAACATCATCGCGATGTCCAAGGAATTCGGCTACAAGGTGAGCGCGTTTCACCATGCGGTGGAGGCCTACAAGATTGCCGATCTGCTGAAGGCCGAGGGGATCTGCTCGGCGCTGTGGGCGGATTGGTGGGGCTTCAAGATGGAGAGCTATGACGGCATTCAGGAAAACCTGCCGTTTGTGCATGCGGCGGGGGCCTGCGCGATCACGCATTCGGACGATGCCAATGGCATCCAGCGACTGAATCAGGAAACGGCGAAGGCGCTGGCGAACGGGCGGCGGCTGGGCCTGCAGATACGGGACGAGGAGGCCTGGACCTGGATTGCGATCAACCCGGCGAAGGCTCTGGGCATTGCCGACAAGGTGGGTTCGCTGGAGCCGGGCAAGAACGCTGATGTGGTGCTGTGGAACGGCAACCCGCTGAGCGTCTATTCGCGCCCCGAGAAGGTCTGGGTGGATGGCGCGCTGCTGTATGACAGCAACGATCCGAAGCGGCGGCCGGTGAGCGATTTCGAGCTTGGCCAGCCTGGTGAAGGAGACCGTAAATGACCGGTCTCATTCGCCAGAGCTGTTTGTTCGCCGCGAGTCCCATGCGCGGCGCTCGAATTTGGTTGCCGCGAATTCCATGCGCGGCATGCAAAGGAGACCGGAAATGAGGGCGGTGGTCATCGGGTTGGCGCTGATCGCGTCGGCTGCGTCCGCGCAGGAGCAGGTTGCAATTGTTGGTGGCAGGGTTGTGACCAATGCCGGGGCAATCGTGGACGGCGGCACGGTGTTGCTGAATGGCGGCGCGGTGGTTGCGGTAAATCCGGCGGGTGCGGCTGTTCCGGCCGGCTACCGGCAGGTGGACGCGCGCGGCAAATGGGTGACGCCCGGCATCATTGCCGGGATCAGCCAGATCGGCGTTGCCGAAGTGCATGGCGTGGACAGCGCCAACGACACCGAAGCGGACACATCTGCGGCATCCGCCGCGCTTATGCTGGACGGGGCGTTCAATCCGAACGAGACATCCATTCCGATCAGCCGGGCCGATGGGGTGACGAGCGCAGTCATCGCGCCGAAGCCGGGGCGGACGCTGTATGCCGGGCAAGGGGCAATCATTTCGCTGGCTGAGGGGCAGATTGCGCCGACGCGGGCGCGCGCCTTCCAATATGTGGCCTATGGCGAGACCGGTGCACGGCTGGCCGGCGGATCGCGGCCGGCGGCGTGGATCGAGCTGACGAACGGGCTGGAAGAGGCAAAGCGCCTGCAGGTGGGGCTGATGATGCCGATGCGGGACCAGCACCGCGATCTGCGGATAACGCGGGATGATGCGGAGGCGCTGACGCTCGTTTTGCGCGGCGCGCATCCGCTGCTGGTGCGGGTGGACCGGGCATCCGATATCCGCCAGATCCTGAAGCTGCCATCGTTGTATCCCGGGCTGCGGCTGGTGCTGGTTTCGGCCAACGAGGGCTGGATGGTTGCAAACGAGATCGCCCGCGCAAAGGTTCCGGTGATCACGCTCGGGATGGACAATCTTCCGGGCAGCTTCGAGGCGCTTGGCGCCACCATGTCCAACGTCGGGCGGATGGTGGCGGCGGGCGTCACGGTCGCGCTCGGAACGCCGGATCTGGACGCGTCTTTCCAGCCGCGCCTGCTGCCGCACTATGCCGGGAACCTGGTGGCGCAGGCGAAGCTGCCCGGCGCGGTGGGGCTGAGCTGGGAGCAGGCCTTTGCGGCTATCACCAGGGCGCCGGCGGAGATTTTCGGGCTGGGATCGCAGGGGAGTTTGCAGGGCGGCGCGCCGGCCGACGTCGTCATATGGTCCGGTGATCCGCTGGAGCTTTCGACGCATGCGGAGCGGGTTTTCATCCGCGGCGTCGAGCAGCCGCTGGAGACCCGGCAGACGAAGCTGGCACGGCGCTATCTGCCGGGCCAGCCGGCCGGGGAGTTGCCGGTGGAATATCGGCGGTAGCGCGAGCCGCGGTCCGGTTGCAGCAGACCGGCCGCCTCGTCTTCCGGTTTTTCTGCCAGGGCAGCCGCCGGAAAACCCGCCGGAGTCGCCATCTCCGCCAACATGCTGCTGCGCGCCAACCGACCGTGCACCGAAAAACTGGCTTGACCGCAGCGGATGCTCCAGCCGTTGTTTTCTGCCGCCTGCACACAAGGCTTGACGCAAACTCGCTGGCGTGATTCGGTGAATCATGCAGCGTTCCGATATCACGCATCTGCTCTCCCGCGCCCTGCTGCCGGTCGGATGCTTTCTGCTTGCCTCCTATTTTGCCAGCCATGCACTTCTCGGTACCACCGGAATTTTCGCGCGTGATGCAATCAGGCGCGAACAGGTGCAACTTTCTGTGCAGCGCGATGAATTGCAAGCCCGTCAGTCGGAGCTCAAGCGCAATATCGCGCTGCTCGATCCGCGCGGTGTCGATCCGGATTATGCCGACGAGCTGGTGCGCCGGCATCTGGGCGTCGTGCGACCGGACGAAGTGATCATTCCGTTCACAAAGGAGCCGCAGGCGCGCTGATCCGTGCTTTGGAGTGTCTGGTGCTTGTCGGTCGCGCATGAACGGTTGAAACTTGCGCTTGCCAGGCTAGAACGGCGCCCTGCATTTCGAGAGGGCATAAAGTGGCAAAAGCAGCAGTCCCGCCAGCGAGCGCGCCATTGGCCGCGACCCAGGCCATTGCCGGGCGCTGGGATGCCGTCCCGCAGCCGGTGCGTCACCAGCCCACAACAGACGCGTATCGCGAATTCTATCGCATGATGCTGCTGATCCGTCGCTTCGAGGAAAAGGCCGGGCAGCTTTACGGGATGGGCCTGATCGGTGGCTTCTGCCACCTCTACATCGGTCAGGAAGCGGTCGTCACCGGGCTGCAATCGGCGATTTCTCCCGGCAAAGACAGTGTCATAACCGGCTACCGCGACCATGGCCACATGCTTGCCTGCCATATCGATCCGAAAACCGTTATGGCCGAACTCACCGGGCGTGCCGCCGGAATTTCGCGCGGCAAGGGCGGTTCGATGCACATGTTCTCGGTCGAACATGGCTTCTATGGCGGCCACGGCATTGTGGCAGCGCAGGTTCCATTGGGAACCGGCCTCGCGTTTGCGCACAAATACAAGGAGGACGGCGGCGTTGCGCTGACCTATTTCGGCGATGGCGCGGCAAACCAGGGGCAGGTTTACGAAAGCTTCAACATGGCGGAGCTGTGGAAGCTGCCGGTGATATTCGTGATCGAGAACAACCATTATGCGATGGGCACCTCGGTCAACCGCTCGTCGGCAGAGGATCAACTCTATCGCCGTGGTGAAAGCTTCCGGATCGAGGGGCTGCAGGTGGATGGCATGGACGTGCTCGCGGTGCGCGGTGCCGCCGAGGTGGCGCTGGACTGGGTGCGCAGTGGCAATGGGCCGATCCTTCTCGAAATGAAGACCTATCGCTATCGCGGCCATTCGATGAGCGATCCTGCGAAATATCGCACCCGCGACGAGGTGCAGGCAATGCGGGACAATCGCGATCCGATCGAAGCTGCGAAGAAGGAAATGCTGGAGCTTGGCTTTGCTGACGAGGCCTGGTTCAAGCAGGTGGAAAAGGAAATCCGGTCACAGGTTACCGAGGCGGCAGACTTTGCCGAGCAGGCGCCGGAGCCGCAGCTTTCCGAGCTTTACACCGACGTTCTGGTGGGATCCTACTGATGCAAGTGAAGCTCCCCGCAATGTCGCCCACCATGGAAGAGGGCACGCTTTCGGCTTGGCTGGTGAAAGTCGGCGATGCCGTGAAACCGGGGCAGGTGATTGCCGAAATTGAAACCGACAAGGCGACGATGGAGCTTGAGGCCGACGACGCAGGGACGGTGGTCTCGCTCGATGTGGCGGCCGGAACGGATGCGGTGAAGGTTGGCACGGTGATTGCTGTGATTGCGGTGGAGGGGGAGGAGGCCCCGTCGGCGACGGTTGCACCCACTGCGACGACGGAAGATCCGACCGAGACAAGCGCCCCGGTAGCCGTGCAAGCCGACCAGACTGCCTTGCCACCGACGGCTGCTTCAACACCTCCCGTCGCCCCGGCGAAAGCCGGCGCCGCCCCGCTCTCCGTGGAGACCTTGACCGTTCCCACCCGGAAACAAACCGTCCGCGAAGCGCTGCGCGATGCCATGGCCGAGGAAATGCGCGCCGACAGCCGCGTGTTCGTGATGGGCGAGGAGGTCGCGCAATATCAGGGCGCCTACAAGGTAACGCAGGGTCTGCTGGATGAGTTCGGTGAAAAGCGCGTGGTGGATACGCCGATCACCGAATATGGCTTTGCCGGGCTTGGCGCCGGCGCGGCGATGGGCGGTTTGCGGCCGATCGTGGAGTTCATGACCTTCAATTTCGCGATGCAGGCGATCGACCACATTATCAATTCGGCCGCCAAGACCAACTATATGTCCGGCGGGCAGATGCGCTGCCCGATCGTGTTTCGCGGGCCGAACGGGTCTGCAAGCCGCGTTGGCGCGCAGCACAGCCAGAATTTTGCGCCCTGGTATGCGAGCGTTCCCGGGCTGCTGGTGCTTGCGCCTTATGATGCAGCGGATGCCAAGGGCCTGCTGAAAAGCGCGATCCGCTCTGAAGATCCGGTCGTGTTTCTCGAAAATGAGCTGCTCTACGGGCAGAGCTTCGAGGTGCCGGAAGGCGAGCATGTCGTGCCGATCGGCAAGGCGCGGCTGTATCGCGAGGGCCGCCATGTGACGCTGGTTTCCTACTCCATCGGCGTCGGGCTGGCGCTGCATGCGGCGACCGAGCTGGCAGCGGAGGGCATCGAATGCGATGTGCTCGATCTGCGCACCCTGCGCCCGCTGGATGAGGCGGCGGTGCTGGCGAGCCTGAAAAAAACCAACCGCATGGTGGTGGTGGAGGAGGGCTGGCCGGTGTGCAGCATCGCGTCCGAAATCATCGCAATCGCGATGGAAAAGGGCTTTGATGATCTGGACGCACCGGTGTTGCGGGTCACCAACAAGGACGTGCCGCTGCCCTATGCGAGCAATCTGGAAAAGGCGGCTGTGGTTCGCGCGGCGGACGTTGTAGCGGCCGTGAAATCGATCATCTGAGGGACGGATTATGGCAATCGATATCACCATGCCGGCGCTGTCTCCCACGATGGAGACGGGCACGCTTTCGAAATGGCTCGTGAAGGTGGGCGACACGGTTCGACCCGGCGATTTGATTGCCGAAATCGAGACCGACAAGGCGACGATGGAGGTGGAAGCCGTCGACGAAGGCGTGGTGACCGAAATCCTTGTGGCCGAGGGCAGCGAAGAGGTGAAGGTGAACGCCGTGATCGCGCGCCTGGCCGGAGAAGGCGAAGACAACCTCCCTTCCCCTGCAGGAGAGGGGCAGGGGGCGGCGCCGACCCCACCGGCAGCAGCCCCGGCCGTTGCGCCGGCACCGGCCCGGCCCGTCGCGCCCGATGCTGCTGTTGCGGCGAAAATCGCCCCCACCCCCGGCCCCGGCCCTGAAGGGCAGGGCGGCGCAGCGCGCCACATTGCCAGCCCGCTGGCGCGGCGCATTGCCCAGTTGCGCGGGGTTGATCTCGCGACCGTCACTGGCACCGGGCCGCACGGCCGGATCCAGAAGGCGGATGTGGATGCAGTCGCGGCCAAACCCGATCTCCGCCCGGCGGGGGGAGCAACTCGCGACGCGAGCGGAGGGGGTATGGCCGCAGCGGCCGGCCATCCTGCCGCCGAGCCGCCCATCGTCCCGAGCGGTGTTCCGCACGAAACGATCAAACTCAGCAACATGCGCAAAACCATTGCGCGGCGGCTGACGGAATCCAAGCAGACGGTGCCGCACTTTTATCTCACCGTCGATGTGCGCCTCGACGCGTTGCTCAAACTGCGCGGCGAGCTGAACAAGGCCCTGGAAGCGCAAGGCGTGAAGCTCAGCGTCAACGACATGCTGGTGAAGGCGCTCGGGCTGGCGCTGGTGCAGGTGCCCGATGCCAATGTCAGCTTTGCCGGAGACAGTTTGCGCAAATTCGCCCGGGCCGATGTGTCGGTAGCGGTCGCCATTCCGGGCGGGCTGATCACGCCCGTTATCCGCGACGCCGCCAACAAGCGCCTGAGCGTGATTGCGACCGAGATGAAAGACCTTGCCGCCCGCGCGAGGGAGGGAAAGCTGCAACCGCCGGAATACACGGGCGGAACGGCAAGCATTTCCAACCTCGGCATGTTCGGAATCAAGCAGTTCGACGCCGTCATCAACCCGCCCGAGGGGCTGATCCTGGCGGTGGGCGCGGGCGAGAAACGGCCTTATGTGGTGGATGATGCACTCGCCATTGCGACCGTGATGAGTGCGACGGGGAGCTTCGACCACCGCGCCATCGATGGGGCGATCGGGGCGCAATTCATGAGTGCGTTCAAGATGTTGGTGGAGGCGCCCTTAGGGATGCTTGCGTGATGGCAGACCACTTCATCTCGGATGACGATCTGCATGTTGCACAGGTCGGAGGCAGG
>JBBRKH010000109.1:0-7153 GCA_038217965.1 Sphingomonadales bacterium
ACGCTGGCTTCGCTGCCGCCGACCTTCGACCTGACCGGCCAGGTGCTGGGTTCGGGCGGCACGGTGCTGGTGCTCACGCCGGGCGTCTATTTCTTCGCCAGCTCGGCACAGCTTGAAGGCCAGTTGATCCTCGACGCCGTCGGTGACAGCAATGCGGCCTTCGTGTTCCAGATCGGATCGACGCTGACCACCGGTAGCGCTTCGTCGGTCGTAGTGCTGAACGGCAATGCCAACACCACGCTATACTGGAATGTCGGAAGCTCGGCGACGCTGGGCACTTTGACCGCCCTTGCGGGCAACGTGCTGGCAGACCAAAGCATCACCTTGAACGGGGGTGCGGGGATCCTGTGCGGGCGGGCACTCGCGGCCAATGCGGCGGTGACGCTGGACACCAATTTCATAACCAACGATTGCGGAGGCGGTGATTTCGGCAGCTTTGGCTTCAGCGGTGGCCGTGATCAGGTTGTTGTACCCGAGCCTGCAACCTGGGCGATGCTGCTGCTGGGCTTTGGCGCGGTGGGTGTTTCCCTCCGGCGTGCGAGCCCCGCAAAGGCCTAACCGCCATTGACATGTGTCTGCCGCAGCCGGGAGGAATTCGGCTGCGGCAGACGCTTGTTTAGCCAACCGCTTGAATTTTCCCGACTGCTCTGCCATATGTTGCGGCGCAGCGAAGGCATCCTGCTCTCTCATGGTTCATGAAAGGGTGTGCGAAGGCAGTCTTTCGCAGGGTGCGTGATCGAAGCGAAAGGGCGAGTGCCCGATTGCTACCGGCCCTGGTTTTATCCGCTGCATTTCCATGACGCCTCCACCGCCACGCGGGAGGCTTGAGACATGATACCCGCCGGATTTGCGGCGCGGTTATCCCTATTTGAAAGACGAAAATGACGACCTTCAATTCTCTCGGTCTCGCCGAGCCTCTGCTGCGCGCGCTTGCCACCGAAGGCTACGAGACCCCGACACCCATCCAGCTGCAGGCGATTCCGCCGGCGCTGGAAGGCCGCGATCTGTGCGGCATCGCGCAGACCGGCACCGGCAAGACGGCGGCCTTTGCGCTGCCGATCCTGCACCGGCTGGCGAACAACCCTGCCCCGCGCCGCAAATGTGCTGCCCGCGTGCTGGTGCTTGCCCCCACGCGCGAACTGGCGACGCAGATCGCCGAAAGCTTCCAGAGCTATGCGCGCAACATGAAGATCACCGTGATGACGGTGTTTGGCGGCGTGCCGATTCCGCGCCAGGAGCGCCAGCTCTCCAGCGGCGTCGATGTGCTCGTCGCAACGCCGGGACGCCTGCTCGATCTGGTCGATCGTCGCGCGCTCATGCTCGGCGAAGTCGAAGTTCTGGTGCTCGATGAGGCGGACCAGATGCTCGATCTGGGCTTTATCCATTCGCTGAAGCGCATTGCAGCCATGCTGCCGCGGCAGCGCCAGAGCCTGTTCTTTTCGGCCACCATGCCGAAGACCATTGCCGAGCTCGCCGGGCGCTTTCTCGTCGATCCCGTGCAGGTTGCCGTGGCACCGGTTGCCACGACCGTCGAGCGGGTCGAGCAATATGTCACCTTCTGCAACCAGAGTGAAAAGCAGGCGCTGCTGATCCTGACGCTGCGCCGGCCGGAATTCGCCAAGGCGCTGGTGTTCACCCGCACCAAGCATGGCGCCGACCGGGTGGTTCGCCATCTGGAAGGCTCCGGCATCCGCGCCGCCGCCATCCACGGCAACAAGAGCCAGCCGCAGCGCGAAAAGGCGCTCGCCTCCTTCAAGCGCGGCGAAGTCGGCGTGCTGGTGGCGACCGATATTGCAGCGCGCGGCATCGATATCGATGCGGTGAGCCATGTGATCAATTTCGAGCTGCCCAACGTGCCGGAGCAATATGTGCACCGCATCGGCCGCACGGCGCGCGCTGGCCTCGATGGCATCGCGATGAGCTTCTGCGCCGACGACGAGCGGGCCTATCTGAAGGACATCGAGAAGCTGATCCGCAGCCGGCTTGCGGTGCTGCCGCTTCCCGAAGGCTTTCTGGCAGCGGCGGCAAAGCTGCCGAAGCCGGTTCCCGTTGCCGAGGACCGCGAGCAACGCGGCAGCCGTCAGGATATGGGCCGGCATCGTGACGGAGCGCGGCCGCATGGTGATCGCCCGTATGGCGACCGCGCCGCGCGCGGCAATGGTGGTCGTTCGGTTGAAAGCCGGCCGCAGGGTGTTCGACCGGATGGCAGCCGGCCCTACGCCGGGCGGCCGCAGTCTGATCGCCCGCTCGGTGATCGCCCGCTCGGTGATCGCCCGCATGCCGACCGCCCGCACGCCGACCGCCCCCGCGATGACCGCCCCCGTGATGAGCGAATGCCGCATGGAACCGGCCGTGGCGCCGCCGGCGCCCCTGCCCGCAACCGCTTCGGCGGCAAGCCCGGCCAGGGCCGCTTCGGCGGTGGCAGCAACGGTGGCAATAGCGGCGGCGGTGGCCGTCCTCGCGGCCAGGCAATCAACGACTAGCATTTCGGCGTGACTTAAAATTGTAATACAACGAGGGAAATTGGCCCGAGGCGCAAGCTTCGGGCCATGTCTTTGATTGCAGAAAGTCACATCAGGCGATGGTTAATCTCGATCCCTGTGTCGAAAATCTTTACATTCCGGATTCTGATCAATATATCAGGTTCCTGAATATACTGCACAATATTAACTAACGGACTTGGCATGGATCTTGCAGCAGCTTCGCCAGCAGCCGAACCCTCGGTTGCGTCAGACAGGATCGGACCACATGTTTAAGTCAGTCATCTTGGGGGCAACTGCCGCCCTCCTCGCAATGCCAGCCTCTGCCGCCGTCGTTGTCACATTCGAAAACGCCGGCTTGCAGTCCACGTCCGCTGCTTTCGATTTCGTTGGCGTGGAAACTTTCGAAGGCTTTGCAACCGGCGGCGGCCAGACTGTCCCCACCACCTTTGGCGGCAGCGAAATCTCGGGCACCTACACCGGTCTCCGCGTTGATGGCGCCAACCTGTTCGGTTCGGCCGGCGGCGTTGGCAATCACGCCGTCGCCGCCATCGACACCCCCGGCTACGAACTCACGGTCAGCACCTTGCGCCCCGAAGGCATCACCTACTTCGGCTATTGGCTC
The DNA here is from genome assembly GCA_038217965.1 of Sphingomonadales bacterium. Taxonomy (GTDB): domain Bacteria; phylum Pseudomonadota; class Alphaproteobacteria; order Sphingomonadales; family Sphingomonadaceae; genus Sandaracinobacteroides. Next base: position 3,106 of record JBBRKH010000109.1, read on the forward strand.
TCGGCCCTGGATAGCGGAAACGTGCTCGAGTTCTACAATGGCGCGACCAAGATCTACACCTTCACCCCCGCCGACGTGATCACGGTGCTCGGCAACTGCCCCAATGCCTTCTGCGGCAACCCGACAGCGCCCTTTCTCGGGCAGAACAGCGGCGAGGCCTACGCTTTCGTGAACCTCTTCTTCACCGCCGGTCTGACCTACGACCGTGTCAAATTCTTCGAAAGCCCCGCCAGAGGCAACTATGAAAGCGACAACCACACGGTGGGATATTTCCAGAACATCGTCGGCAACCCGGTGCCAGAGCCAGCGACCTGGGCCATGCTGATTTCCGGCTTCGGCATGGTGGGCTTTGCCGCCCGCCGGCGTCGTGCCCTCAGCGCCGCCTGAGCCAGCAATGCTAAAAGGCGCGCCGGTGCTTTTCGCAGCGGCGCGCCTTTAACTTGCACGCTGGACAAGCAAGACTCATACCGCGTTCGGCCACTGCGCCAGCGCAAATGAAGCGCTCGCAAATGAAGTGCTCGCAAATGAAGCGCTCGCAAATGAAGCGCTGCAGGCATTGGCCCGTTGCGGTGGCAATCCGCGACGGAGCATTGTATCGGCCAGCGGCTTGCATTCCGCGGTAACGAAATCCAGCCGCCGCCCGCCCGCCGGCCAAACAGCATCTGGTCAAATGCCGTGTTCGAGAAGAAGGACATCGTGTGAAGAAAACCTATGACGATCTTTCCGCCATGTTTCTCAACTGTTCGCTCAAGCCGTCGCGTGAGCCGTCGCACACGCAAAAGCTGATGGACGTTTCGCGGGCGATCATGGAGGCAAACGGCATGACGACGCACACGCTGCGGCTTGCCGATCTGGATATCGCGCCCGGCGTGTATCCGGACATGACCGAGCATGGCTGGGCGCGTGACGACTGGCCCGATGTGCAGGCAAAGGTGATGGCCACCGACGTTCTGGTGCTGGGCACGCCGATCTGGTTGGGCGACAAATCCTCGATCTGCGCACGTGCGATCGAGCGGCTTTATGGCTATTCGGGCAAGCTCAACGATGCCGGCCAATATGCCTATTATGGCCGGGTTGGCGGGTGCATCGTCACCGGGAACGAGGATGGCATCAAACATTGTGCGATGAACATCCTCTATTCACTGCAGCATCTTGGCTATGTCATTCCGCCGCAAGCCGATGCGGGCTGGATTGGCGAGGCTGGCCCGGGCCCATCCTATGGCGATGATGGAACAGGCATCGACAACGACTTCACCCAGCGCAACACGACATTCATGACCTGGAACCTGATGCATATGGCGCGGATGCTGAAGGATGCCGGCGGCATCCCCGCTCATGGCAACCAGCGCACGGCGTGGGATGCGGGCGAGCGCTTCGATCACCCAAACCCCGAATATCGGTGAAAGCGCATTGCGGCTCGCTGCCTGTCTGGTGGTGCGCATGATCGAGATCGCCGCGCATCACGATAGCGATCTGCGCGGATCAGCGCGCCACGTCGGCCTGTATCTATGGCGACATCTGCCCAGCGGAAGGCAAAGGCGCGGGGCTGGTGCTGCCCCGCTGCAACACCAAGGGGTGAGGCTCCTCCGGGCGTGCCGTTTGTCTGGATGCTCAGGAGGCCATGGTCGATACAGCCGAAAAAGCGTCGGAAATTTTTACAGTGTAGCCAAGGAAGGCGCTGAAAAAGCCTTTGATTTCAATACCTGTCGCGTTGGCATGATTCTTGCAGGTCGTTATGCATCCTGGCATCGACAGGCGTGACATCAACAGGGAGAGACTATATGAAGAGCATCACATCCTTCGCCATCGCAGCGGCCTTGGCTTTCGGCGGCATGGTTCCTGCCACCGCCGCAACGCTGGTTCCGAGTGCTGCCTGGACAACCTTCTTCTTCGGCGACACCGGCACCGACATGACGGATGCCGATACCGGCGATAATTTCTGGACCGTGACGGCAACGCTGCCGTCCTTCCTGCAGGTGACGGACGCATTCCTCATTGGTGATGTGTTCAACATCAGCGTGGACGGCGTTTCGATCGGCCTGACTGGTGCGTTCGACGATACCGGAGCAACAACCAGCGATCCGAATGAGGCCTTTGGCGGCAGTGTCTACAGCTGGCTGTCTTTTGCAATTGCACCCGGCACCTACACCATCACCGGCATCGCGGCTTCTTCGCCGTTCGGCGGCGGCGGCGCATTCCTCCGCGTTATCCCCGTTCCCGAGCCGGCAACCTGGGGCATGATGATCGCAGGCTTCGGCCTGGTCGGATTCGCCGCCCGCCGCAGGACGGCTGCGGTCGCCTGAATCCTTGCCATCTGGCGAACATGAAAGCGCCGGAGCCCCCGCGGTTCCGGCGCTTTTGCGTGCTCATCGGGTGTGCGGCCTTCTTCCCCCTTGCACTTTTGCTGAACCATGGTGACATTGCGCAGGTGAACTGGGAGTCGCCCCCGGCCCCCGGTCTGGCAGGAATTTCGAATGCCCTCTTTCTCCAAGGATCTGGAATCCACCCTTCACAACGCGCTCGCCGAAGCCAGCCGGCGGCGGCATGAATATGCCACGCTGGAGCATCTGCTGCTGGCGCTGATCGCCGACGATCAGGCAGGCGCGGTGATGCGGGCGTGCGGCGTCGAGCTGGATGAACTCTCGACACAGGTTACCCGCTATCTCGATACCGAACTTGGATCGCTGAAGGCCGATGCCAGTGTCGATCCATCCCCCACCGCCGGCTTCCAGCGCGTGGTGCAGCGCGCCATCCTGCACGTGCAATCCTCGGGGCGCGAAGATGTGACCGGCGCCAATGTGCTCGTGGCGCTGTTTTCCGAGCGGGAGAGCCATGCGGTCTATTTCCTGCAGCAGCAGGACATGACGCGGCTGGATGCGGTATCCTACATCAGCCACGGCATCGCGAAAGCGGGTGGCCCATCGGCGGCAAAGGTTGCCAAGGGCGCCGAAGAACAAGCCGAGCCGCGCGAGGAAAAGCGGCAGAATCAGCAGAAGGCGCCGGAATCCGCGCTGAAGCAGTTCACCGTGAACCTCAACGACAAAGCCAAGGCCGGCAAGATCGACATCCTTATCGGGCGCGGCGCGGAGGTGGACCGCACCATCCAGATTCTGTGTCGCCGCTCGAAGAACAATCCGCTCTATGTTGGGGATCCCGGCGTCGGCAAGACTGCCATTGCCGAAGGGCTGGCGCGCAAGATCGTCGAAGGCGACGTGCCCGATGTGCTGCTGCCGGCCATCATCTATGCCCTCGACATGGGCGCGCTGCTGGCCGGCACCCGCTATCGCGGCGATTTTGAAGAGCGCCTGAAGAATGTGGTGAACGAGCTGGAAAAGCTGCCGCATGCCGTGCTTTTCATCGACGAAATTCACACCGTCATCGGCGCTGGTGCGACATCTGGCGGCGCGATGGACGCGTCCAATCTGCTCAAACCCGCGCTTTCCTCCGGTGCCATCCGCTGCATCGGCAGCACCACCTACAAGGAATTCCGCAACCATTTCGAGAAGGACCGTGCGCTGCTGCGGCGGTTCCAGAAGATCGATGTGAACGAACCCACCGTCGAAGACACGGTGAAGATCCTGACCGGGCTGAAACCGGCTTTCGAAAAGCACCACAAGGTTCGCTACACGCCGGAAGCAATCAAATCCGCCGTCGAGCTTTCGGCGCGCTACATCAACGACCGCAAGCTGCCGGACAAGGCGATCGACGTGATCGACGAATCCGGCTCGGCGCAGATGCTGGTGCCCGAAGCCAAGCGCAAACGCGTGATCACGGTGAAGGAGATCGAAGCGGTCATCGCCACCATGGCACGCATCCCGCCGAAATCGGTCTCGTCGGACGACAAGAAGGCGCTCGCGACCCTCGACGCCGACCTGAAGCGGGTCGTCTTTGGCCAGGACAAGGCGATCGACCTGCTGGCGTCTGCCATCAAGCTGAGCCGTGCCGGCCTTCGCGAACCCAACAAGCCCATCGGCAACTATCTTTTCTCCGGCCCGACCGGCGTCGGCAAAACCGAAGTGGCGCGGCAACTGGCGCTTATCCTTGGCAT
>JBBRKH010000110.1:0-7134 GCA_038217965.1 Sphingomonadales bacterium
CGACGCGCGCAACGGCCGCAGCCAGGCGGCCTTGCTGAAGCTGGGCGCGGTGTGCGAAGGCATCCTGCGACACCACAAGATCACCCACACCGGCCATATCCGCGACACGCATACCTTCGCCATCACCGATCGGGATTGGCAGAAGCTGGAACTGGGCCTGCAGCCCGCCGCACCCTAGCCAACCCTCCAGCCTGTCACTTTCATCACTCGGGAACCGGGCGACGGCGGCGTAATTTCCTGTGATCTCCAGTCTGGAAGACCCCACTGCATGGCCACCGCTGCCCCATCTGCCAATCCCTTCGCGCCCGAGGTGCTGTCTGATCCGTGGGCTTTCTATGCGCAGGTGCATGCAGCCGGCCCTGCCTTTGCCATTCCTGGCAGCCCCATCACCTATGTCGCCGGCTATGATGCCGTTGCCGAAGCGCTTGGCCGCATCGAGGACTTCTCCAACGATTTCGGCGCCATCCTCGCCGGACGCCGCTCGGCCGACCCTGATGTCACCGCCATTCTCGAAACCGGCTGGCCCGCAGTCGATACGCTGCTGACCGCCGATCCGCCGCGCCACACCCGCTTTCGCAAACTGGTGAACCTGGCCTTTTCGATGAAGCGGGTGGATGCCATCGAAGGCAAGATTCGCGGTCTGGCGGTAAACCTCATCGAAAAGATGCTGGAAAAGGGCGAGGCGGATTTCGTCACCGATTTCGCAATTCCGCTGCCGGTCGCTGTCATCACGTCGGAAATCGGCATGGATGCAACAACGGAACTGGCAACCGTCAAGCGCTGGTCGGATGCCTTTGCCGATCGGCTGGGCCAGATGATCGACAAGCCGCGCGAGCTGGAGTGCGCCCGCGAAGTCGTCGAATTTCAGCACCATTCGAAGATGCTGATCGACGCGCGCCGGGGGAACCCGACCGATGATCTTCTGTCCGACCTCGTCAATGCCGAGGTGGAGGGCGAGGAGCCGCTGAACGATGCGGAAATCATGTCCATCCTGCAACAGCTGATGGTGGCGGGCAACGAAACCACCACGTCGACGCTGGCAGGCGGATTGCTGCTGCTCATCCAGAACCCCGAAAAGCTGGCGGCCGTGGATGCCGATCGGTCTTTGATACCGAACATGGTGGAGGAAATTCTGCGGCTGGAAAGCCCCACATCGGGGCTGTGGCGTGTTGTGAAGCGCGACAGCGAGATTGCCGGCGTGACGGTGAAGGCGGGGACCATGCTGATGCTTCGCTATGCCGCGGCCAATCGCGACCCGGCAAAATATGCTGCGCCCGATGCCTTCGATCCGGCGCGAAAGAACGCCCGCACCCACCTGGCGTTTGGAAAAGGCATTCACATGTGTGTCGGCAACATGCTGTCGCGCAAGGAGCTGGCGGTTGCCTTCCAGGAAATCCTGAACCGGATGAGCCACATTGCGCTGCAGCCGGAAGCAAGGCTGGTGTGGCCACCCAACATGCTGCTGCGCGGCCTCGGCACGCTGCCGATCCGCTACCGGGCGCGTGCATGAATTTCGACCTGACCGAAGAGCAGGCGTTGCTGAAGGCTTCGGTGGAGCGTTTCTGTGCCGAACGCTATGGCGGTGATCTGGAAAAGCGCCGGCGTTACCGCGCCGACCCGACCGGCTTCGACCGCGCCGGCTGGACACAACTTGCCCGGCTGGGGCTCACCGCGCTGCCGTTCACTGAAGCCGATGGCGGGCTCGGCGGCGGCCCCGTGGACCTTGTGGCCGTTGCCGAACCTCTGGGCCGTGCGCTGGCAACCGAGCCGTTCACCGAATGCCTCGTTGCCGGCGGTGCGCTGATTTCTGCGGCAGGAACCGTGGCCCAGCGCGAGGCGATGCTTCCGGGCATCATAGGCGGCGACATTCTGCCAACGCTCGCCATCCTGGAAACCGCCGGCCGCTACAATCTCGCGCATGTGGAGACCCGCGCGCGCCGAACAGCCGACGGCTGGGTGCTGAGCGGAGCAAAAACCGCAGTCTGGCAGGGCTTGGCGGCAGATGTGTTTCTCGTGTCGGCGCGGGTGGAAGGCGATATTCGCGATGCGCTCGGCATTGCGCTGTTTGCGGTTCCTGCCAACAGCCGGAATGTCGATTGCAGGCCATGGCGGGCGACCGACGGGCAAGTCGCGGTCGAGCTTGCTCTGCGCGACGCGATGGTAGGCGAAAGTGCCCGGCTTGGCGGCGCGGGCAGTTTGCGCAGCCTGGAATCCGCGGTGCAGCAGAGCTGGCTTGCGGCGTCTGCCGAAATGCTTGGCGCGGCGACTTTGCTGTTCGATGCGACACTGGCCTATGTGAAAACCCGCAGCCAGTTTGGCCGGACGCTCGGCAGCTTTCAGGTCGTCCAGCACCGGCTGACGGATTGCTATGTGGCGCTGGAGCAGGCGCGCTCCATGGTCTATCGCGCCGCTCTCGCTCCCGGGCCCGAGCGTGCCCGATCGATTGCCGGAACCAAGGCATTCGTCAGCGATGCCGCTCGCAAGGTGTCACACGAGGCGGTGCAGTTTCATGGTGGCATGGGCGTGACGGATGAACTGGTCGTCGGCCATGGATTGAAACGCATCCAGTTCCTGTCCCGGCTCTGGGGTGATCCGGACACCGCTGCCATGATCTGGTCGAAAGCCGCCTGATGCAGATGATTGCCGAGCGCCTGATGACCGCCGGGCCAACCCCACAGCTTGTGGGCGGCCGCGACCGGCTGAGCGGACGCATCACGTTTCCGCTGCCAGCCGACGAAACCCGCTTCGAGGCGATCCTGCTGCCCTCGGAAGGCCACATCTGGACCTGGACCGTGCAGCGCTTCCGCCCGAAATCGCCGCCCTATGTCGGCCCGGAGGCGTTTGAGCCGTTCGCCATCGCCTATGTGCAACTTGGCGAACTGATCATCGTCGAGACACGCCTCACCGGCTTTGCCTTCGACACGTTGCAGGTCGGTCTGCCATGTCGCCTTGTTGGCGAAGCGCTTGGCGGGCGTCTGACGTTCGCGTTTGCGCCACTGGAGCCCGGGACATGACCGACGTCTGCATCATCGGTGCCGGGATTCACCCGTTCGGCCGCACGGAAGGCATGTCCGGCCTGCAGCAGGGGGTGTTCGCCGTCCGCCGGGCGCTCGCCGACAGCGGGATCGATTGGCCGGATATCGAAATTGCCTTCGGCGGCTCGTCTGCCGCCGGCAACGCCGACACCATGGTGGGCGAACTCGGACTCACCGGCGTGCCATTCATCAATGTTGCAAACGGCTGCGCAACGGGCGGCTCGGCGCTGTATGGCGCCTTTGCCGCGATCAAGGCCGGTCAGGCCGACCTTGCTCTGGCGGTCGGCTTCGACAAGCATCCGCGCGGCAGTTTCGATCCGAAGCCGGCCGATTGGGGCCTGCCTGATTGGGTGGGCGAAACCGGCCTGATGCTGACAACACAATTCTTTGCGCTGAAATTGCGCCGCTACATGGAGCAATTCGGCATCAGCGAAAGAACTCTCGGACTGATTGCGGAAAAGGCATATGGGAATGGCGCGCTTGCACCGCACAGCTGGCGCAAGACGCCGGTCGATCTGGACACCATCCTGAACAGCCAGATGGTCAATGATCCGCTGACCAAATACATGTTCTGCTCGCCGGCCGAAGGCGGGGTTGCGCTTGTCCTTGCATCCCACAGCAAGGCGCGCGCGCTGGGTGTAACACCGGTTTTCCTGAAGACCGCCACCATGCGCACCCGGCCGCCCGGCAGTTTCGAAGTCTTCTCGCCGTCGCTCGATATCGTGCGCGGCCCATCGCCTACTGTGATTGCCTCCAAAGCAGCCTTCGAAGCCGCCGGCATCGGCCCGCAGGATGTGGACGTCGCGCAACTGCAGGATACCGAATCCGGCGCCGAAATCATGCACATGGCAGAAAATGGCTTCTGCGCCGACGGCGAGCAGGAACAGTGGATTGCCGAGGGCCGCACGAAGATCAACGGAGCGCTTCCCGTCAACACCGATGGCGGCTGCCTTGCCTGCGGCGAACCGATCGGCGCGTCTGGCCTGCGGCAGGTGTTCGAAAATGTCATCCAGTTGCGAGGCGCCGCCGGGGCGCGTCAGGTGCCGGGCGCCCGGACTGCATACAGCCATGTCTATGGCGCGCCCGGCGTTTCCGCCATCACCATCCTCCAGCGTTAGGATCAGCCATGGGAATGCTCGACGGTCATGTTGCCCTGCTCAGCGGCGCTGCCGGCGGCATCGGTCTTGCTGCTGCCCGGGCGCTGCACGGTGATGGCGCAAACATCATGCTGGCCGATGTGGACGAAGCGCGCCTTGCCGATGCTGCTGCCTCGATTGGCGACGGCTGTGCTGCAATCCGGCTGGATGCCACATCACGAGCAAGCTGGAATGGCGCAATCGAGAGCACCCTGGCGCGCTTCGGCTTGCTGACGATACTGGTGAACAGCGCCGGTATTTCGGAGCCTGCCGACATCGAGACACTGGGCGACGACGCCTGGGACCGGCATCTGGCCATCAACCTGTCCGCTGTCGTCTATGGCATGCAGGCCGCCGCCCCCGCCATGAAGGCCAGCGGCAAGCCGTGCGCAATCGTGAATGTCGCCTCGATGCTGTCCATGCGGCCGGGCGCGCCCTTCATTGCCTATTGTGCCTCCAAGGCGGGGATGGTGATGGCCTCCAAATCGGCAGCGCTGCATTTTGCGAACAACCGCATCCCGATCCGGGTTAACACCGTGCATCCCGGCGCCATCCGCACGCCGATGTTCGAACGCTATCTGGCAATGGGCGAAGATCGCGCAGCAACCGAGGCCATGTTTGCGGCCAACCATCCGATGGGCCGGGTGGGCGAGGCTGCCGAGGTTGCCGAAGCGATCCTGTTCCTGGCATCGCCGCGCTCCAGCTTTACCACCGGCGCCGAGCTGCCTGTCGATGGCGCCGGTCATATCAGGGATTAGCATCATGCCAGGCCCGATCCAGACGCATTTGATTGCCGCCGGCAAATATCATGACATCGATTTTGCACGGCTGGAAATCCTCAAGCTTTTTGCCGACGAGCCGCGCATCCGGGCAACGGTTGCGATGGATTTCTCCAACATCGAGCGGCTGCAGGCCTGTTCGCTGCTGGTGACTTATACCTGCGACGTCATGCCGACCGAGGCGGAAGCTATCGCGATCAGGACCTGGCTGGATGCCGGCGGGCGCTGGCTGGCGCTGCACGGCACGAACTCCATTCTGCGCTTCCTGGAATCGGGGCTTGTGGATGCGCCCGATGAGCGGCCGGATGTGATGGCGATGCTGGGCACGCAATTCGTCGCCCACCCGCCGATCGGCCCGTTCAAGGTGAACGTGAAGCAGCCCGATCACCCGCTGGTGCGCGGCGAGCGCGATTTCGAGGTGGTGGACGAGCTTTATCTCACCCGGACCACCGCCGACATCGACATATTGCTTTCCACCACCTTCGCAGGCGAGGCGACCGGCTTCACGGAGTCGCACTGGCCAGAAACAGAGGTGCCCATCCTCTACGAACGACAACATGGCAAAGGCAGTCTGTTGTATTTCACCCTGGGACATTGCCGTGGTCACTATGATGTCGCCGTGTTCACCCCGTTCTGGCCGCACCCTGAACGGTGCGCCTGGAACTATCCGGTTTACACCCGCATCCTGCGCCGCTGCATCCTCTGGGGTTTGAACGAGCTGGAGCAGCGCTGAGATGCACATGGAATTCACCGCCGACGAACTGGCCTTTCGCGACGAAGTGCGCAGCTTCCTTGCCGAAAATCTGCCGGAGCATGTCAGAGAGGGTGCCCGCAACACGCCCTCTGTTTTCGTCGAGCCGGATATTGGCGACGAATGGCAGCGCATTCTCCATGCCAAGGGCTGGCTGGGCTATCACTGGCCAAGGGATGTGGGGGGCACGGGCTGGGATCCGGTCAAGCGCTACATCTTCGAGAAGGAATGTGCGCTGGCCGACGCGCCTTCGCTGAGCGTGCTCGGGCTGAAGCTCGTCGCGCCCGTGATCGCCGCGTATGGCACCCCCGAACAGAAGGCACGCTTCTTGCCGCGCATCCTCGACGGGACCGAGAAGTGGTGCCAAGGCTATTCCGAGCCGGGCGCCGGCTCGGATCTGGCGTCTTTGAAAACCCGCGCGGTCCTTGATGAGCCAACTCAGACCTACACCGTCAACGGCTCGAAGATCTGGACGACCCACGCGCATTACGCCGACTGGATGTTCTGCCTCGCCCGCACCGACCTTGCGGTGAAGAAGCAGGCCGGCATCAGCTTTCTGCTGATCCCCATGCACCAGCCGGGCATCACCATCCGCCCGATTATCACGCTGGCGAACGATCATGAAGTGAACCAGGTGTTCCTCGATGATGCGCAGACCCATGCGCAATACCGCATTGGCGCGGCAGGCCAGGGCTGGGAAATCGCAAAATTTCTGCTGGAAAATGAACGCGGAGGAAGCTGCGCTGCCCCCCGCCTGCTGGCAGACATCGGCAAGCTTCGGGTGCTGGCACGCGAGGCCCCATCAGGAACCAATGGCGCCTATGGCCACCTGCCGTCCGTCGAGGCGCGCATTGTCGCGCTGGAGCTGGAAGCCCTGGCGCTGGAGATCACCGAGTTGCGCGGTCTGGCAGAGCTGAAAGCCGGGCGGCGTCCGGGTGCGCAGACATCGCTGGTAAAGTTGGTTGCTTCCAGCTTGCGGCAGAAGATCGACGAGGCTTTCGTTGACATATTCGGTCCGCATGGGTTGCAGCTGCCGATCGAGCGTCCGCTCTATGGCAATGCCGCACCCGAGCCGATCGGCAGCAGGGCCGCCCAACTTGCAACGCCCACCTATCTGAACGGCCGCGCATGGACGATCTTCGGCGGGACAAACGAAGTGCAGAAGACAATCATCGCAAAAACCGTGCTGGGGCTCTGAACGGCAATTGCCGTCTGGCTGGAGCGCGAAATCGCGTGAACATGCGGCATCTCGGCAACAGGTGCCGCCGTTCGCTGCCATTTCGGGCCAAGTTGTCTGGACAAATTGTTCCCGAAGACGCACAAAGTGCCAAAGTCCGGGGAATGATCATGCAAAAAAAGTTCGTCTTTCTGTTGGCCACGGCGCTCGTCTCGGCTGGAGGCGCGCATGCGCAGAACGCTGCGACGCCATCGGC
>JBBRKH010000111.1:0-7120 GCA_038217965.1 Sphingomonadales bacterium
CGTCAAATATTCCACGGTCATGCTCCTTCGATTGCGACGACTGTGCAATCTTAAAGTTTGACCTGGGAGGAAAGTTCCGCCTGCGAAAATTTGTCGCGGACCGGACAGCTATGCAACGTCACATCTGCACAGACAGGGTCAGGCAGCATAGCCCAGATAGCCCAGCTGCGCGGCTTTGAAGATGGTCTGCGAGCGGTTGACCGCGTCCAGCTTTTCGCCGGCATTCTGGATGTGGAAGCGGACGGTTGCGTGGCTGCGGCCCAGGATCATGGAAATTTCCTTGTCCGTCTTGCCGATCGACGCCCAGCGCAGGCACTCGACCTCGCGCTTGGTGAGCTGGCAATCGGTCGGCAGCCAGTGGCGCGTGCGCAGTGCCTTCACGCAACCGGCGACGAAGCGGTAGGCGAGCAGCCCGAGCTCGTCGGCGAATTCGGCGAATTCGGCCGAAAGATCGGTGCGGTTGATGTCGGGCGAGCAGAAGCTTGTGGCGCCGATCTGGCCGAAGGGCAGGTGGATCGGGACGACGATTGCCGCCTTGGTCAGCGCGCGTTTCTCGAAATTGTTCAGATCGATAGCTTCCAGATAGCGGTTGGCCTGGCGGGTGCGGAAGCCCTCGGCATTGACCCAGAAAGTTTCCGCTTCATAGCGGCAGGCGCGCGGCAGCGGCGACGAGAGCGCAAGGCGCGTGTCAGCCCACCAACGCTCGGTCGGCCCGTTCCAGCCGAACACCTCGGACGCCAGGATGGCGCCTTCGTCGTCCATCAGCGGGGTTTTCGAGGCAATGTTGTCGGCGACCGCCACGCGCAGTCCTGCGCGCTCCATCGCGATATCCCGCAGCGCTTCCGCCGCGGGGCGGATATCCTTCACCGTGGTTATGCTGCAGCGGGCAATCTCGTCGCGAAGGTTCATGCCGTATCCTCTCCCATCCGGCAACCGCTTCTGCACTAGAAGGTCCAGAAACCATTCCCCTCGCACCCACCTAGCGCAGTTGAGCGGTGGCAACACCACGGCCGCAGCTTAGGATACAGAACGAGGGCCTGCTTACGCCCGGACGCCCGAAATGCAAGAGGGCGACGGCCCAGGGCACCTGTGCTCGAGGCCAGAGAGGCAGGCGGGAAGGGATCAAGGATGGCCGCGATACTTTGCATAACCTGCCGCTTCTGGACGCAGGTTCGCGTTGAGGGGCCGGGCGTTCCCGGCATTGCCGGATCGCCGGCGCAAGGAACCTGCAAGCGCCATGCCCCGCACCCCAGCGTCGGCACCGGGCATGCGCATGTGCTGTGGCCATTGACAGCGGCGGGGGAATTCTGTGGCGAGTGGCAGCAAGGCGAGCGCACACAAGTCAGCTCGCTCCGGGAGAATTGACATGGCGACCTTGGCTGACTTCAAAAGCATGCCGTTCAAGCGGGTTAACGAAGGGCGCACGAGCAAGGCAGCCGCCAAGCTGCCCGATCCCGAGCTGGGCTTCGACCGCATTCCGGCCAGCCGCTACACTTCTCCCGCGTTCATGAAAGCCGAATGGGAGCGGATGTGGACCAGGGTGTGGCTGGTCGCCGGTCGCGACGAAGTGATCCCCTACCCCGGCGACTGGATGACCCACGAGCTTGGCACCGAAAGCTTCATTTTCGCGCGCCAGCCGGACGGCACGGTCAAGGGCTTCTTCAATGTCTGCCCGCACCGGGGCAACCGCATCATGCCGAAGGATTCGGCGGGCTCGTCTTCCAGCTTCAAGTGCAATTATCACCATTGGGAGTGGGCGATCGATGGCACCCAGACCAACATTCCCGATCTGGAGACCTTTCCGCAGCTGCCGGGCTGCATGCTGCACCTGAAGCCGGTGCAGGTTGACAGCTGGGGCGGTTTCTTCTGGTTCAACATGAATGCGCAGGCGGAATCCCTGCGGGAATTCCTCGGCGTCATTCCGGACCATCTCGACAACTATGCCTTCGAGCGGATGAAGCTGATCGACTGGAAGACGATCGAATGGGATTGCAACTGGAAGACGAGCGTGGACGCCTTCAACGAAACCTATCATGTGCAGGGCATCCACCCGGAGCTGCTGAGCTGGCTGGATGACTGGAATGTGCAGATCGATTGCCTGGGCAAGCACAACCGCTATCTGGTGCCGTTCCAGACGCCGAGCCCCCGCCATGCGGACCAGCATGGCCTTTCCGAGATGATGATCGGCCTGGCGCAGATGAACGGGCTGGATCCAGCGGACTTCGTTGGCAATCCGCGCGCGCTGCGGCTGGCGATCCAGCAGGCCAAGCGGGCAAAGGAGGCCGACAGCATCTATCCCTACAAAAACCTGTCGGACGACCAGCTGAGCGACGACTATCACTACATGATCTTCCCCAACTTCACGATGAACATCTACGGCGAGACGATGCTGCTGTTCGTCAGCCGGCCGCACCCAACCGATCCCAACAGGATGCTGTATGATCTGATGAATTTCGCACATCTGCCGGAAGACCAGCCCTGGCAGCTGCCCGATCACCAGACTTACGCGCACGGGCAACTGTCGCTGGGGCTGGTGCTCGATCAGGATGCGCACAACCTGCCGCGCGTGCAGGAGGGGATGAACAGCCGCGCCTATGAGGGGCTGATCCTGAGCACGCAGGAGCTTCGTATCCGGCACTTTCACAAGACACTGATGGACTATGTGGGGTCAGATGTTGCCGATGAGCGATAGCGGCTTCGTGGCGGCTGGGGCGGCAAATCTGGCACTCGGAGCATCGGACATCCGCAGCGTCGGCGGCAGGGACATGCTTGTCGCCCGCGCGCAGGACGGGAACTATCATGCGGTTGCCAGCCACTGCAGCCATGCGCAGCTTTCGCTCGCCGGCGGCCGCGTGCGCGGCGCCTCCATTGTTTGCCCGCACCATGGCGCGCGCTTCTGCCTGAGAACCGGCCGCGTGCTGGGCCCGCCGGCACACGAGGGAATCGTCGCCTATCCGACGCGGGTGGAAGAAGGCGAGGTGCTGGTGTGGCCGCTCTAGCCGGCAAGGTCGCGCTGATAACCGGTGCGGCATCCGGCATCGGTGCAGCGACCAAAGCCCTGTTCGAGACCGAAGGTGCGCGGGTGCTCGGCACCGACATCCGCGTGTGCGGCGATCTGTTTGCCCACGACGTGACGGACGAAGCGCAGTGGGACGCGGCGGTCGGTGAATGCGTGCGCCGCTTTGGCCGCCTTGATATCCTTGTTTCCAATGCCGGAACCGCGCAGGCCGGCTCGATTGTCGATCTCGACATGGCGCTGTTTCGCGAACAGGCCCGCGTGCATGTGGAGGGGGCATTTCTGGGGATTCGGTCTGCCGCGGCGCAGATGCGTCGGCAGGGCTCGCCAGCGAGCGGCAGCATCATCGCCATCGCCTCGGTCGCCGGCATGAAGCCGATCATGCAGACCACCGCCTATGGCACCGCGAAGGCCGCGCTCATCAATCTTGCGCGCTCGGCCGGCGTCGAGCTTGGCCGCAAGGGCGAGCGCATCCGGGTGAACAGCATCAGCCCCGGCGGCACGAAGACGCCGATGACGGAAGCCTTGTTCGATGCTGCCTACTGGGCAGACCCCGGCAATTTTTCCGATGTGCTGACCAAGGACTACAGCCGGGCGCAAGACATAGCGGCCGCCTGCCTCTACCTCGCGTCCGATGACGCCGAGTTCATCACCGCAAGCAATCTGGTCGTCGATGGCGGCTGGATGCTGAGTGCGCGCATATGAAGCCGGTCGCTCTTGTGACCGGCGCCACGTCTGGCATCGGGCGCGAGGCTGCGCTGTGGCTGGCGCGCGACGGATTCCATGTGGTTGCCTGCGGGCGCAATGCCGAGCGCGGCGCCGGCACGGTTGCGGCAATCGAAACAGCAGGCGGCAGTGCCGAGTTCATTGCCTTCGACATCACCCGCGAGGCCGACTGGGCACGCGTGGTGGCCGATGTGGCGGCCCGGTTCCAGCGGCTGGATGCGGTGGTCAACAGTGGCGGTGCCTTCTTTGCAAAGCCGCTGCCCGAAACCTCGCTCGCCGAGTTCCGCAGCCTTTGGGAAACCGATGTCGAGTCGGTGGTGCTCGGCACGAAATATGCCCTGCGGGCCATGCGCGATACCATGTCGGCCGGCTCCATCGTCAACATCTCGTCGCTGGCCGGGCTCATCGGGCTGGAAGATTGCGCGGCCTATTGCGCCGCGAAAGCTGCCGTCACGCACTTCTCGAAGATTGCGGCGGTGGAGGGGGGAGGCTTCGATCCCCCCATCCGCGTCAACAGTCTCAATCCCGGCGTCATCCTGACCGAAATGATCACGGGGGCTTATGGCGACGGCGAGGCGGTGCGGCAATTCGTGAAGGATGGCAATGCGCTCGACATGGTGGGGGAGGCGCGCCACATCGCCGCCGCCATCGCCTGGCTGGCGGGCCCGAAGAGCCGGATGGTAACGGGCACGGCGCATGTTGTGGATGGCGGACGCGGCAGTGACTGAGCCGGCTTCGGCAGACCGGAATCCGGAGTGACAGCCATCGATCCGGCACGCGCGGGAATTGCGCTCATCGGGTTGCGCATCGTCGTTGCTGCCCTGCTGGCTGCGCATGGCTGGGCGCGCCTCGTTTCCGGTAGCGTTCGGCCCTTCGGGGATTGGCTGGACGGTCTTGCAATTCCGTTCGGCTTTGCCGCCATCTATGCGGTCGACATTGCGCTGGTGCATGCGCCGGCCGGCTGGTTCGTGGTCGGCCTTGGCCGCAACGGCGCGGAGTATGGCGTCCTCCTGATCGCTCTGCTGCTGGCGCTCGCCTTCAGCCATACCGGAAAGCAGCTATGACCCGCCGAAAATTCACCCTGGTGCGGCGCCCGCAGGGCACACCCGTTGCCGCCGATTTTGCGCTTGTGGAAGAGGCGGCCCCGACACTGGCCGACGGCCAGTTCCTCATCGAAAACCGCTTTGCCTCGCTTGATCCTGCCATTCGCGGCTGGCTCGATGATGCGCCCTCCTACATGCCACCCGTTGCGTTGGGGGAGGCGATCCGCGCCACCACCGTCGGTGTCGTCTGTGCAAGCCGCAATCCGGATTTTCCGGTCGGCCAGTGGGTGCTCGGCCTGAATGCCATCGAAACCCACAGCCTCGGCGTGTCCGGCGGGTTTACCGGCCCCATTGATCCGACAAACGCTGCTTCGCCGACCAATTTCCTGTCTGTCCTCGGCGCCGTCGGCATGACGGCGTGGTTCGGCCTCACCGAAGTCTGCAAGCCGCAGCGGGGTGAAACGCTGCTCGTTTCCGGTGCGGCCGGCGCGGTCGGCAGCCTGGTGGGCCAGATCGGCAGGCATCTGGGCCTGAAAACCATCGGCATAGCGGGCGGGCCGGAGAAATGCCGACGCCTGACGGCACGCTACGGCTTCGATGCGGCGATCGACCATCGCGGCAAAACGGTAGCCCGGCTGGAAGCCGAAATCCGCGCTGCAGCGCCGCAGGGTGTCGATATCCTGTACGAAAATGTTGGCGGCGTCTGCCTTGATGCGGCGCTGATGAACCTGCGGCACGGCAGCCGCGTGGCATTGTGCGGCCTTATCAGCGAATACAACGGCGTCGAGAAGGTCGGCGCGCGCAACCTGTGGCAACTGATCGTGCACTCGGCAAGCATGCACGGCCTGCTGGTGCGCGACTATCTCCCGCGCTTTGGCGAAGGCGCGGTTGCGATGGCGAAGCTGGTCAGCGCCGGACACATCGCCTTCGACGAGCATATCGAGGTCGGGATCGAAAACGCCTTTCCCGCCTTCATGCGCCTGTTCGAGGGCAGCAATGACGGCAAGATGATCCTGCAATTGTGAGCATCGTGGGCCGCAGGGCGTTGGTGACGGGGGCGGCCTCGGGCATCGGCAGAGCCATTGCACTGCGCCTGTTGCAGGATGGGGCAAGCGTGTTGACGGCCGATCGCGCGGCGGGCTGCGACCTTGCCATCGATGTGTCCGCCCCCCGTGCTGCAACGCAAATGGTGGAGGCAGCGGAGCAGCGGCTCGGCGGGCTCGACATTCTCGTGCCCGCCGCCGGCATTTCCGCCTTCGAAATGCTCGAAGACCATAGCGACGAGGTTTGGGCAGGCACGCTTGGCATCAATCTGGACAGCGTGTTCCGCCTCGTCCGCGCAGCCGTTCCGCTGATGAAATCCGGCGATGCCGCGAAAAGCGGCGCTGCCCGCATCATCACCATCGGCTCGGTGATGTCCACCCACGGCGAGGCCGGCATGGCTGCGTATTCGGCCGCAAAGCATGGCATACTCGGATTGACCCGCGCGCTTGCCATCGAATTGGGGCCAATGGGCATCACCGTGAACTGCATCCAGCCGGGTGCAATCCTGACCGGCATCACCAGACCAGTCTTCGCCGAAAATCCTGCCTTTGCAGACTATTGGGTGCAGAAATCCGCACTGAAACGGCTGGGCACGCCGGAGGATATCGCCGGCGTCGCAGGCTTCCTTGCATCGGACGACAGCCGCTTCATGACCGGCGCTACACTGGTGGTCGATGCCGGCGCCACGGTCCACCCATGACCCGCCCCGCGCTCGCGCACGGCGCTGTGCGTCTTGAACCGCTTGCTCCGGTGCACCGCGAGGCGCTGCGCGCTGCCTGTGCCGAGGATGCGCTGATCTGGGACGTCTACAGCTATTCCATGCTGGGTGATGCCTTCGATCGCTGGTGGGCGAAGGCGATTGCCGGCGATGTGTTCTGGGCTATCTGTGTCGATGGTCAGGTCGTCGGCTGCTCCGCCATTTTACCGGACGCAGCGACGCCGGGCGTGGTTGAAATCGGCGGCACCTATCTCGCGCCGGGACAGCGCGGCGGTGCGGTCAATCGCGCGGCAAAATGGCTGATGCTGACGCACGCCTTTGCCGGCGGAAATCACCGCGTCGAATTTCGGGTCGACGCGCGCAACGGCCGCAGCCAGGCGGCCTTGCTGAAGCTGGGCGCGGTGCGTGAAGGCATCCTGCGACACCACAAGATCACCCACACCGGCCATATCCGCGACACGCACATCTTCGCCATCACCGATCGGGATTGGCAGAAGCTGGAACCGGGCCTGCAGCCCGCCGCACCCTAGCCAACCCTCCAGCCTGTCACTTTCATCACTCGGGAACCGGGCG